>NZ_JBFUKO010000484.1:0-4194 GCF_056400805.1 Aminobacter sp. P4_H6_2 | reverse complement strand
GACCATCACCGGCATTGGCGGACTGGGACTTCTCGCCGGCGTCCTGCTCATTGGCCACATCGTCGGCAGCTACGATCTCGACCGCGTGCTCGCCTCGGGCGACCTCATCCGCTCGCACGATCTCTACGTGCCCGCACTTGTGCTCGTCTTGCTGGGCACCTTGACCAAGAGCGCCCAGTTCCCGTTCCATTTCTGGCTGCCCAACGCCATGGCGGCTCCCACGCCGGTGTCGGCCTATCTGCATTCGGCAACGATGGTGAAGGCCGGCGTGTTCCTGATGGCGCGGCTGTGGCCGGTGCTGGCCGGCTCCACCGAATGGTTCTGGATCCTCGGCTTTTGCGGAATGATGTCGCTTGCACTGGGGGCGTATTTCGCCATTTTCCAGCAGGACATAAAGGGCCTGCTCGCCTATTCGACGATCAGTCACCTGGGCCTGATCACGCTGCTGCTCAGCCTGGGCAGCCCACTGGGCGCTGTGGCCGCCATCTTCCACATGGTCAACCATGCCACTTTCAAAGCCTCGCTTTTCATGGCCGCCGGCATCATCGACCACGAATGCGGCACACGTGACATCCGTCGGCTGAGCGGGCTTTTCCGCTTCATGCCGATCACAGCGACCCTGGCAATGGTAGCAAGTGCCGCCATGGCGGGCGTTCCCCTGCTCAACGGCTTCCTGTCCAAGGAAATGTTCTTCGCCGAGGCGATCGAAACCCATGCGATCTCGGTGCTCGACACCGCCGCACCTTATGTTGCCGTGCTGGCAAGTACGTTCGCCGTCACCTACTCACTCCGGTTCATCCACGGCGTGTTTTTCGGTCCGCCACCCGCGGACTTGCCAAATCTGCCTCACGAACCGGCATTCCTGATGCGGTTTCCGATCCTGCTCCTGGTTGTCGCCTGCTTGCTCGTCGGAACCATTCCTGCCCTGACAATCGGACCATTCCTGCACACCGCTGTCACCTCTGTGCTCGGCGAGCGTACGCCCGAATACAGTCTGGCCATCTGGCACGGCTTCAACCTGCCCTTGCTGATGAGCGTCTTCGCGCTTGTTGCCGGTGTCATCCTCTATCTGAGCATCAAGAACTACCTGGCGCATTGTGAGGAAGGTCCTCCTTTCTTCCGCCGCCTCAAAGGCCAGCGCATCTTCGAACGCGCCATGGTCACCGTCTCTTGGCGTTGGGCGCGCTTTGTCGACTACCGCCTCGGTGCACGCCGGCTTCAGCCGCAGCTTCGCCTGTTAGTGACAGTGGCTTTCATTGCGGCGCTATGGCCGCTCTACAGCCTAGGCTTCGCGTCCGGCCGATTCACCTTGACGGGTGCCGATCCCGTCTTTGCCGGTGTCTGGGTACTTGGCATCGTTTGCGCCCTCGGTGCGGCCTATCAGGCGAAGTTCCATCGCCTTGCCGCCCTCATGCTCCTGTCGGGTGCCGGGCTTGTTACCTGCATCACCTTCGTCTGGCTTTCCGCGCCCGACCTCGCCATCACCCAGCTGCTGGTCGAGATCGTGACCACCGTGCTCATCTTGCTTGGCCTGCGCTGGCTTCCCCAGCGCGTCCAAGACGGCCACACCACCGCTGCCGCGGTCGTGGGCGCGCGGCTGCGCCGCTTCCGCGATCTTGCCATCGCGGTTTGCGTCGGCGGAGGTGTGACGCTGATTGCCTATGCGGTGATGACGCGCACGCAGCCGCCCACAATCGCCGACTACTTCCTGGAAAAGGCCTATAGCGAAGGCGGCGGACGCAATGTCGTCAACGTCATCCTGGTCGACTTCCGCGGCTTCGACACGTTCGGCGAAATCACCGTGCTCGCAATCGTGGCGCTCACGGTGTTTGCCTTGCTGCGCCGCTTCCGTCCTGCCTCCGACAGCGTCGATTCACCCGAACAGCAGCGCATCCAGACCGCCTTCGACGAGGCCCAGCCCGATCGCGAGACCGGCGAGACAATCATCGACTATCTGATGATCCCAGCCGTCATCATGCAGTGGATGTTTCCTGTCATCATCATGTTCGCCGCCTATTTGTTCTTCCGCGGCCACGACCTGCCCGGCGGCGGCTTTGCCGCCGGCATTGCCATGGCTGCGGCCTTTATCCTTCAATACATGGCGGCCGGAACAAAATGGGTCGAAGACCGGCTCAGGGTTTTGCCTGTCAGGTGGATCGGCCTTGGCTTGCTGTTGGCGGCTTTCACCGGTGCCGGCTCCTGGCYGTTCGGCTATCCCTTCCTGACCTCGCATGCGCGCTACGTCGACCTGCCGCTGATCGGCGAGATACCGTTGGCCAGCGCCATATTCTTTGATCTCGGCGTGTTCTCGCTGGTGGTCGGCGCAACCGTGCTCATGCTGATCGCCCTTGCCCACCAGTCGATCCGCCGGCACCGCGTCGCCCGCACCATGGCTGCCGCAGAGGAGGAGAACGCCTGATGGAACTGATCCTCGCCATTGGAATTGGCGTCTTTGTCGGCTCGGGCGTGTGGCTTTTGCTGAGGCCGCGCACCTATCAGGTCATCATCGGGCTCTCGCTCATCGCTTATGGCGTCAACCTCTTCATCTTTTCGATGGGCAGGCTGCAGATCAACGCAGCGCCCGTGCTGGCGTCCGGCACCGTCAATCCTGCCGACTTTACCGATCCGATCCCGCAAGCTTTGGTCTTGACCGCCATCGTCATCGGCTTTGCCACCACGGCCCTGTTTCTGGTCCTGCTTCTGGTTTCGCGCGGCCTCACCGGCAGCGACCATGTCGACGGACGGGAGCCCAACTGATGGCGTGGGCAAACCACCTTGTGATCGCACCGATCCTGCTGCCGCTGGTCACAGGCGCCTTCCTGCTWTTGTTCGACGAGCGCCGCCGTGCCCTCAAGGCAATGGTCAGCCTCTTTGCGACGCTGGCCTTGCTGGTCATTGCCACCATCCTCGTGACCCAGGCCGCTACGGCGGCCAACACCGTCTACCTGCTCGGCAACTGGAAAGCGCCTTTCGGCATCGTTCTGGTGCTCGACCGGCTGTCGGCGCTGATGCTGGTGCTGACATCGGTACTGGCGATGGCGGCGCTGATCTTTTCGCTCGCCCGCTGGCACAAGAGCGGCCCGCATTTCCATACGCTGTTTCAGTTCCTGCTGATGGGATTGAACGGCGCCTTCCTCACCGGCGACCTGTTCAATCTCTTTGTCTTCTTCGAGGTGTTCCTGGCCGCTTCCTACGGCCTGATCCTGCACGGATCGGGGTCGCTCAGGGTCAAGGCGGGCCTGCATTACGTGGTGATCAATCTTGCTGGCGCTTCGCTGTTCTTGATCGGCGTCARCCTGATCTACGGTGTCACCGGCACGCTCAACATGGCCGACCTCGCCGTCCGCATTCCCATGGTCAGCGCAGATGACCGCATGTTGCTGGAAGCTGGTGCTGCGATCCTCGGCATCGCTTTTCTGATAAAAGCAGGCATGTGGCCGCTCGGCTTCTGGCTGCCCACCGCCTATAGCGCTGCAGCAGCCCCGGTGGCGGCGATTTTTGCCATGCTGAGCAAGGTCGGTATCTATATCCTGCTGCGCCTGTCGCTGCTGTTGTTCGGCATGGATGCCGGCGCCTCCGCTGGCTTCGGCGAGCCCTGGCTGCTTTATGGCGGCATGACCACCATCGCCTTCGGCGCCATCGGCGTTTTGGCATCGCAGGCCATGGGGCGCCTCGCCGGCTCCTATGTGCTGGTGTCATCCGGCACGCTGCTTGCGGCCATCGGCATGTCCAATGTCTCGGTCACCTCGGGCGCGCTGTTTTACATGGTCAGTTCCACGCTGACGATCGCGGCTTTCTTCCTGCTCATCGAGCTGGTCGAGCGCGCCCAGGACCCGGCCGCCGACGTTCTCGCCGTCACCATGGAAGCTTATGGCGACGACATGGACGAGGAAGAGGAGGAAGACGAAATCGGCGTCGCCATTCCAGCGACCCTCGTCATCCTGGGCATCTGCTTCACGGGCACGGCCCTGCTTTTGGCCGGCTTGCCTCCGCTTTCCGGCTTCATCGCCAAATTCGCCATGCTGACAGCGCTGTTCAATCCTGACGGACTTGGCGCTAGCAGGGGAGAGATTTCGATAACGACATGGGTGTTCGTGGCCCTGCTTATTCTGTCGGGCCTGGCAGCGATGATCGCCATGACACGCGCCGGTATCCGCACCTTCTGGGCGCCGGTCGAAGGCACGGTGCCGCGTG
>NZ_JBFUKO010000483.1:0-4215 GCF_056400805.1 Aminobacter sp. P4_H6_2 | reverse complement strand
GGGCAGCGCTCAGCCCGACCCCGAAGCAAAACCTGCCCAGGCCGAACAACCCAAGGCACCGCTGCGCACCGTGATGGTTGTCGTGCCGCCGCGCTTCGATCACGCCCGCGCCATCCGCGTGTCAGGCAAGACCGAAGCCGACAAGCGGGCGACACTGGCCAGCCGGGTCAATGGTGTCATCTCCCAGCTTCCCGTCAAGCAAGGTGATCGCGTCAAGCAGGGTGACCTGGTGATGATGCTCGACGCCGAGGAAAAGGCTTCCGCTGTGGAAAATGCGCGTACCACGCTGGACGAACGCAAGAGTGCTTGGGAAGCCGCGCAGAAGCTTTTGAAATCCGGAAACACGCCCAAGCTTCAGGCGGATATTGTTCGCTCGGCCTACACCAATGCGCTCTCCCAGCTACAGGCAGCCGAAGCCGAGCTGGCGCGCAACCAGGTCAAGGCGCCATTCGACGGTGTCGTCGACAAGGTCAATGTCGAGATTGGTAGCTCGGTGTTGCAGGGCGCGGAAATCGCCACCATCCTCAACCTCGATCCGATCCTTGGCAAAGGCGAGATCAGCGAACGCGACCTGCGCTACATCAAGATCGGCGATGAAGCCGAGGTGAAGCTGGTCAATGGCGAGGTGGTGATGGGAAAGCTGCGCTACATCAGCCGCGACGCGACGTCCCAGACCCGCACCTTCCCTGTCGAAATCGCCATTCCCAACGCTGACGGCGCCATTCCCGCCGGCATGACGGCCGAGATAACCGTGCGCGCCAAGCCTGTCGACGCCGTGATGCTGCCGCGCTCGGTGGTGACGCTGAACGAGAATGGCGATCTCGGCATTCGCGCCGTCGATGCCTCGTCCAAGGTGGTGTTCTACCCGATCGACCTTGTCGACGACACCCAGAATGGCCTCGTGCTCGGCGGCATTCCCGCCGACGCCAAGATCATCATCCGCGGCCAAGACCTGGTCAAGGATGGCGACGAGGTCAAGGCCCAGCTCGCCGACGAGGCGATGGTCAAGAAGCTCATCGAAGATGCGACCGGGACGCAGTAAACAATGGACATCGTCAAGCTTGCGATCCGCAATGCGCGGCTGACCCTATCGATTCTGCTTTTTCTTGTCATAGCGGGTACGCTTTCGTACCGCGCCGTGCCGAAGGAAGCCGAACCGGACGTCGCCATCCCGATCATGTATGTCAGCCTTGTCTATCAAGGCATCTCGCCGGAGGACGCCGAGCGGCTGCTTCTGAGGCCTGTTGAATCGCAGCTCAAGAACCTCAAGGGTTTGAAAGAGATGCGATCCAACGCCTTTCAGGGCGGCGCCAATGTCATCGTTGAATTCGACCCATCCACAGATCTTGGCGACGCGCTGATCGACACACGCAACAAGGTGCAGGACGCCAAGCGCGACCTGCCCGCCGGCGTCGAGGAACCAACCGTCAACGAAGTCAACCTGTCGGAGTTTCCTGTCCTGGTCGTGACGCTGTCGGGCGACGTGCCCGAACGGGCGCTGACGGCCGCCGCCAAGAAGCTGCGCGACCAGATCGAGGAAGTGCCCGGCGTGCTGGAAGGCACGCTTCAAGGCTCGCGCGACGAGCTGGTCGAGGCGATCATCGATCCGGTCAAGCTGTCGTCCTACGGGCTGCAGCTCAACCAGCTGATCCAGGGTATCGGCCAGTCCAACAGCCTTGTCGCCGCCGGAACCATCGAAGGTTCGGAAGGCAAATATGCCGTCAAGGTGCCGGCGCTGATTGAAACGCCTGAGGACGTGGCGCGTCTGCCTGTGGTGGCGACGCCCGACGCGGTTGTGCGCGTACAAGACATCGCCACGGTGCGGGCGACCTTCAAGGATGCCGAGACGATTACCCGCCTCGACGGAAAACCGGCGATCGCGATCGAGGTCAAGAAGCGCATCGGCGCCAACATCGTCGAGACGATCGATGGCGCCAAGAAAGTCGCCGATGCTTTCGTCAAGACCGCACCGGAAGGCATGGAGGTCACCTACACGCAAGACAAGTCGGTCTTCGTCAACCAGTTGCTGAACGACCTCCAGAACCACGTGCTGATCGCCGTGATCCTGGTGTTCATCGTCATCCTCTACGCGCTGTCGGGCCGAGCCTCGCTGCTCATCGGTCTCGCCATCCCGTCATCGTTCCTGATGGGTATCCTGGCGCTCGCGCTGATGGGCTACACGATCAACATGATCGTGCTGTTCAGCCTGATCCTGGCGGTCGGCATGCTTGTCGACGACGCCATTATCGTGACCGAGTTTGCCGAGCGGCGCATGTCGGAAGGCATGCCCAAGGAGCAAGCCTTCGAGCTGGCGGCCAAGCGCATGGCCGGCCCGGTGATCGCCGCGACGATGACACGCATCGCGGCCTTCTCTCCACTGCTGTTCTGGCCCGGCATCATCGGCGACTTCATGAAGTATCTGCCGATCACGCTGATCGTCACCCTTGCGGCGTCGATGGCCTACGCGCTCATATTTGCGCCGACGCTCGGGGCCCTCTTCGCCAAGGCGCCCGCCCATGCGGAGGAAGAGCACAAGGACGGCGTCTACATGGCGGTCGTCAAGAAGGCAGTCCACTATCCGATCACGGCCCTGGTATTGACGCTCGCGCTGCTTGCCGGCGGGTTCTACTCCTATGTCAAGTTTGGCAATGGCGTGGAATTCTTCCCGACCGTGGAGCCGGATTACGGCCTGCTCTACGTCCATGCACGCGGCAACCTCTCACTTGAAGAAATGGATGCCGCTACCCGCGAGGCCGAAAACCGTATTCTCGGCTGGCCAGGCATCAAGTCGGTATACACGCGTTCCGGCAAGACCCGCGGCGGCCAGGACATTCCCGAGGATGTCGTCGGCGTGATCCAGTATGAGTTCGTCGACTGGCGTGAGCGCAAGTCGGCGCATGTGATCCTTGACGAATTGCGCGCCACGATGGCCGGCATCCCCGGCGTCGATGTCGAAGTGCGTGTGCCGGACGCAGGTCCGCCGAGCGGCAAGGCTATCCAGGTGCAGCTGTCCGCCGTCGATCCGGCGGGGCTCAACGAATACGCCAAGAAGGTCGCGGCAGCGGTCGCCAAGGTGCCCGGTGTCATCGACATCTCCGATGGCCTGCCGCCTCCCGGTATCGACTGGGCGCTTGACGTCGACCGCTCCAAGGCAGCCCAGTACGGCGTCAGCCCGACCGCGGTCGGGACTGTCGTCCAGCTGGTGACGACAGGCTTGAAGCTCACCGACTATCGTCCTGCCGGCGCCGATGATGCTGTCGACATAAGGCTGCGTCTGCCGGAGGACCGCCGGACGCTGGCAGCACTCGACCAGTTGCGTATCGAGACCCCGCAAGGCTCGGTGCCGATCTCGAACTTCGTTGCGCGCAAGCCAGAGCTGACCGTCGGCATTCTGAACCGTATCGACAGCAAGCGCACGATCACCATCCAGGGCAACGTCGCATCCGGCTACCAGGTCGCGTCGGTTCAGGCGGAAGTGAGCAAGATCGTCGGCGACATGGCGCAACCAGGCATCGACTGGAAACTCGCCGGCTCCAACGAAGACAGCGCCGAAGCAAGCGCGTTCTTGGGCAATGCCTTCGGTGCGGCGATCTTCCTGATCTTCATCGTGCTTCTGGCGCAATTCAACAAGTTCACCAGCGTGGTCCTGGTGCTGTCTTGCGTGGTCATGGCCACGGTCGGCGCCCTGCTCGGCATGCTGTTGACCGGCCAGGCCTTTGTCATCGTCATGTCCGGCATCGGCATGATCGCGCTGGCGGGCGTGGTGGTGAACAACAACATTGTTTTGATCGACACCTATGACCGGCTGCGCGAAGAAGGCTGGAACAAGATGGACGCGGTGCTGCAGACCTGCCGCGAGCGTGCCCGCCCGGTGGTGCTGACCGCGTTGTCGGCTATCCTGGGCGTGGCGCCGATCGCGTTTGGTCTCGGCCTCGAGATCTTCCATCACGAAACGACGATCAATGCGCCGTCAACCCAGTGGTGGATCGCCTTGTCGAGCGCCATCGTCTTCGGCCTGTCTTTCGCCACCGTCCTCACCTTGGTGGTGACGCCGGCGATGCTGATGGTGTTCACCCGCGACAAGCGCAAACCAGGCCAGCGCGGCTGGTTTGGCAGGCTGGTTCAGTGGTTCAAGGCGCGTTTCGGCAAGGGTTCTGGCACCCCGACGCCGCCTCCGCCCATGGACGACGAACCCGCTATCGCCTTCCCCAAGGC
>NZ_JBFUKO010000482.1:0-4218 GCF_056400805.1 Aminobacter sp. P4_H6_2 | reverse complement strand
GCCATATCTTCCGACAACGAGTTGGCAGCGATCACGATTCCCTTCGCGACCGGCAGCGTGTCGGAGGCCAACATGCGCAGCGTGCTCGCCCCGATCCTGAAAGAGACCGTACGCGACCTGATGGCGGTCTAGCTAGATCGCCCAGCTGTCGAGGCCGAGTCCTGCACGGCGKCGCAACCATGGGCTCGGCCGGTAGCGGTCATCACCGCTGAGCGCCTGCATCTGGCGCAGGATCGCCAGCAGGCGTGGCGCACCGAGCTTTTCCGCCCATTCCAGCGGTCCGAGTGGGTAGTTGAGGCCTAGCCGCATGGCCTTGTCGATGTCGCGCGGTACGGCAAGGCCCATCTGCGCCATCTCGCAGCCGAGATTGGCGATCATGGCGACGATCCGTTGGGCGACGAAGCCTGTAGAATCGGCGATCGATGTGACAGTGCGTCCGCTGGCGATGATCGCGGCGGCGACCGAATCGCGCAGAGCCGCTTCACCGTTCGGGGCGATCATTAGCGTTACGCGACAGGTGGTGTCGAAGGCGAGATCCACCGCAACGACGCGGAGCGGATCGAGGCCAAGGCGCAAGGCATGGGCCGTCACGTCTTCCCCCAGCGGGAAAGCAAGTAGCGGAGCGCGTCCATCGTCCCGCGCCAGGACTTCCACCCCTATGACCGCCGCGAATGCGACGAGTTCAGGGAGGTCCTCTGCGAGGACGACCTGCGCTGCAGGGGCCACGTCGGTACGTGTATCGGGYGACAGGATCGCAGCCCCTTCGGCATAAGAATAGAATCCCCGTCCGGTCTTACGGCCGAGTTGCCCGGTCTCCAGCATGTAGCGGTGAAGCGGCGTCGAGCGCAGGCGCGGATCGGCGAAATGGCTTTGATGCAGGAACTGGCTGACGGTAAAGTTCACGTCCATGCCGGTGAGGTCCATCAGTTCGAACGGCCCCATGCGGAAGCCGCAACAGTCGCGCATAATGGCGTCGATCTGCGCTGGCGTGGCGACGTTCTCCTGAAGGATCGCCAAGGCCTCGGTCGCAAACGCGCGACCGCCAAGGTTGACGAGAAAGCCGGGCGTGTCGCGGAYGGTCACCGGCTCCTTGCCGATATGCCGCGAGAAAACGTCGAGACTATCCATCGTCGCCACGGCCGTGGCAGGGCCGGGAATGATTTCGACCAGCTTCATCAGCGGAACGGGGTTGAAGAAATGCAGGCCCGCGAAGCGCTCTGGATGGCGCAAGGCCGAGCCGACGACGCCGATGGGCAGCGAAGACGTATTGGTTGCGAGCAGGGCGTCAGGCGCGACGATGTCCTCGAGTTGCGCGAAGAGATCGCGCTTGGCGCCGAGGTCCTCGACGATCGCCTCGACCACCAGGTCGCAGACAGCGAGATCGGAGAGGTTTTCGGCGGCAGTGAGAGCGCCCGCTAGCCGGTCGAGTTGCTCCTGATCGAGCTTGCCGGCGGCGTGTCGCTTGCGCGCCCGGCCAATGATCACGCCGATGGCAGAGGTGGCGGCATCCGGCCTTGCGTCAACCAGTGTCACGGGAATCCCACAGGCGGCGGCGACCTCAGCAATGCCTGCGCCCATTGCGCCCGCGCCCACGACTCCGAGCCTCGAGGGAAGTTTCTTCYGCATGACCGGTCCTCCGTTTCATTCGCCTCCTAAGACCCCGAATGCGGGTGAAAGGTCAAAGCTAATGTGGAGGATTTGTTCCGCAGTGCAGAAGGTCTTGCCCCTGCGGGCGAAAGCGGAGATGCGATCCGTCTCCGCTCAGCAGCCGCGGAACGCGGGCTTGCGCTTTTCGAGGAACGCGGCGACCCCTTCGGCATAGTCGGCACTGCGTCCGGCAACCTGCTGGCTGTCGCGCTCGCGATCGAGTTGGGCATCGAAAGTCCCTTCCGCCGCGCACTGGATCAGTTGCTTGGTCAGCCCAAGGCCCAAGGTCGGGCCGGCAGCGAGGGAGGCCGCAAGCGACCGCGCCTCGGTCATCAGATCGGCGTCCGGTAGCGCTTTCCAGATGAGACCCCAGCCGGCGGCCTGCTGCGCCGAAAGCGGTTCTGCCGTCAAGGCCAGCGCCATGGCGCGCGCCTCGCCCAGCCGGCGGACCAGGTGCCAGCTGCTGCCGGCATCCGGCCCAAGTCCGATTTTCGAGAAGGACTGCACAAAACGCGCCGACGCGGCAGCCAGAACGATATCGCAGGCCATGGCAATGCTGGCCCCTGCCCCGGCGGCGACGCCATTGACGGCGCAGACGACGGGTTTGGGCAGGCTACGGATCAGGCGGACCGTGGGATTGTAGAAAGTGCCGATGGTGTAGCCGAGGTCGGGCGGGCCGTCTGGGCTCGGTTTGCGGTCGCCCAGGTCCTGCCCAGCGGAAAATCCGCGTCCGGCACCGGTGAGCAGCACAGCCCGGATTTCGGCTTCGTCATGAGCGCGCTGAATTCCGGCGCGAAGCGCAAGGTGCATCTCCTCGGTGAAGGCGTTGAGCTTGTCTGGGCGGTTGAGGACAAGTGTCAGAACGCCATCGGACARCGTGGAAAGAACGGTCTCGGTCATGTTCGTGCCCCCATGGAGGACGCGTGCACTGCGCCCCGTCTGCCTCCTAGGCCCTGGCCGGCTGAGAGTCCCACAGTCATTCAACCGTGGAACAAACAAATCCGCATGGCGGAATGAGTACAGCGGGAGGCAGCCACAGCGCCTTCTCTAACGCGTTGCTCTTTTTGGAACGTGGAAGGGGGGCGACAAGCGGAATTTGCTCACCGTGGCGCGACTTCGCTGAATCTGAACGACAGGTCCGCACCAAAAGTGGCCACCTAGGCACGCTGCAATGGGTCCGGAAGCGACCAGCAGTTTTCGGCTTTAGACCTTCAAGAGCGGACCTATCGTGCGAAGGTCTTTAAGATGAAACTCGATTGAATATGTGCGATGCCATCGATACGCGTCAGCACAGACAGCAATTCTCGATAGTGATCGAGGTCGCGGACGAAGGCGTGCAGCATGTAATCATGACCGCCGCTTATGAGATATCCGCTCGTCACCTCGGGTAATCCAGCGACGGCGGTTTCAAATTTGGCAAGAATATCTTCGACTTGCCTTTCCATAGTGATGGAAATGAATAGCCCCATCGCTCCAATGAGTTTCGCTTGATCCAGATTGGCCGAGTAGCCTCGGATGATCCCATCCTGCTCAAGCCTCCGTACTCGGCGAAGAGTTGGCGTCAGTGACAGGCCGATTTCCTCGGCCAGCTCACTCCAAGTAATTCTGCCGTCGCGAGTCAGTGCGTTCAAGATCTTGAGGTCTTGCTTGTCGAGCTTCAGCGTATTGGTAACGTTCGCTATCATGGCTCGATTTGGTAGCAAACTTCGCTATTTCTGGCGAGTAAAATTCGCATAATTGGTCTGAATTGTGCGAGATTTTGGAGCATATATCGCCAATCCAATGGAGGATTGGCGTGAAGTTCGACCGCAGTACCAGCTTGGACTCTATATACAATGCCGATGCCGGCCCAACTTTCATGACCGGCATCCAAGCTTTGGTGCGGTTGCCGCTGATGCAAAGGCGACTGGACCGGCGATGGGGTCACAAAACGGCAGGGCTCATCTCAGGGTATCGTGGCTCCCCTATCGGGGCATACGATCAACAACTCTGGAAAGCGTCGAATTATCTCAAGGCCCACGACGTTGTGTTTCAGCCAGGTCTCAACGAAGACCTGGCAGCAACAGCGCTTTGGGGTGCCCAGATGCACAAGGCTTTCGGACCGACAAAGGCCGACGGAGTTTTTGGCATCTGGTACGGGAAGGGAAATGGGGTCGACCGCACCGGTGACGCCTTTCGCAATGCCAACATGCTTGGCACGTCGCCGCTGGGTGGCGTACTTGCGATAGGCGGCGACGATCACTCGGCGCAGTCGTCGATGTTTCCGCACCAGACCGACGGCATTTTTCAGTCGGTGATGATGCCTGTGCTGCAACCGGCCAACGTGTCGGAAATTCTTTCGCTTGGCTTGGCGGGCATCGCGATGTCGCGCTTTTCAGGTCTCTGGGTGGCGATGAAAACGATCGCGGAGGTCGTGGAGAGCGCGGCAACCTTCAAGTTGCCTCCAGCCTATCCCGAGTTTTCCTCACCGTCGGATCTCGTTCCCGCGCACGGTCTCAACTGGGATCCAAGCATAGCTTGGCCAGCCGAGCGCGCGGAGTATGAGCGCAGGATGATCGAAGAGCGCTTGCC
>NZ_JBFUKO010000481.1:0-4220 GCF_056400805.1 Aminobacter sp. P4_H6_2 | reverse complement strand
CACGTACCCCATCTCGACGGATCGCAATTGCCGTCTCTTTCATTGACACGTCGAGGCCGATATATTCTTCCATGGCTGTTCTCCGTTGATGCTGGGCCCGGCGTCCAGTCGAGAGCCCGTACCTCATCTTATCGGGGAACAGCCACCGTCCAAGAACATGATCGAATCCAGAGCGGCGGTGCTCCCGCGATTACCCCATGTGGTCGCCCCGAGCGGGCGACAGTGTTTCGCGAACCGGAACTGCTAAGAACTGACCAGGCGTTTTTGTTCGGCAATGGCCTTGAGGTTGGCGAGGCCCTTCTCGAAGTCCTTGCCGATCATGCTGTCGAAGTTCATGAACACCTGCATCACCTTGGACATGAACGGAGACGGCCCGCGCATCGCCCAGGTCACCCGGCTCGTGCTTCCTTTCGGCTCGATGGTGAATTCGGCGACGTTGTGCGCTTCGAACGGCTTCAGGAAGTCGAGCTTGATCGTCACCTTGTTCGGCGCAGCCGTGTCGATGATTTCCATCCGGCCGGTGCCGACGTTTTTGTTGCCGGCCCATTCGTAGATCGCACCCCGGCCTGCCTTGGCGCCGCTGAGTGTCCGCTTGAGCTCCGGGTCGCGATCTTCATAGGGCGACCACTCCCGCCATCTCAGGAAGTCGTTGATGAGCGGGAAGATCGCGTCGGGCGCGGCATCGATATCGGCCGCGCGCCGCACGGTGAAGGCGGCGGGCTTGGTCGCCGCGATCGCCAGTATGGCAAGGATCGCCAGCACGATCACGCCCAGGATGATGGCAAAAATCTGCATTGTCGTCTCCGTGGAAATCGTTGCGTTTAGCGGCGGAACGGGATCAGGGCGCGTAACCGCTCGTCGCGCAAATAGAGCCCGCCCCAGGCCATCAGCCCGAGATAGACGCCGAACAAAGTGTGCGAAAACAGCGGGTTGCCGATGCGCAGGTGGATCGCGATGGCGCCGCCGAGATAGCCGGTCAAAAGGATCGCGCCGAGGATCGCCGTCCGAGGCCAGGCGTAGAGTGCCGTGCACACAAGCGTCATCACTCCGAGCGTTCGTGCCAGTTCAGGTGGAAAGCCCAGGGCTGCCGTGGTGTCGATCACCACTTGCAGCGGCACAAGCTTGATCACCGCGTCGAAGACGAGGAAAGTGATCAGGGCGCCGCTGAGAACTCGTCCGGTCCACAGGGCAGGGCTGGAAATTGTTGGCGTTTCAAGTGCCGAATGCATGGTTCTGGTTCCTCGTGATGCCGATTGTCTGAATTATTCGCCGGCGTTGCCGCTGCTGATCATCCAGGGTGTGCCGAACTTGTCCTTCACCATGCCGAAACCCTTGGCCCAGAAAGTCGGGCTGAACGGCATGTTGACCGTGCCGCCATCGGCGAGTGCGTTGAAGACGCGTTCGGCCTTGGCGAGGTCGCCCATGTCGACCGACACCGAAAAGCCCGACATTTCCGTGCGGTACTGGGGTGGTGAGTCCGAGGCCATCAGCATCTGGTCGCCGATGATGAGCTGGGCGTTGATGATCTTGTCTTGCCACTCTTCGGAAACGTCCTTGGTGGCGGGGGTTTCGCGGTGGGTGAGCATGCCTGCGATCTCGCCGTCGAAGACATTGGCGTAGAACTCGAAAGCCTCGCGAGTGTCGCCGTTGAAGAAGAGGTAATTGACGAATTTCATGTCAGTTCTCCCTGATATTTTCTCTCAGTCTGCTCCAAGGACGAAGCAGGCCGCCCGGAGCCGACATGCTTGCGCGAATTTCTTTTGCCGAACCAAAATGGGGCGATCGGTGCGCTTGCCCATTGGGCCAGGGCCGGGCTGCCGTATCGGGTAGCTTGGTTCTTGAGGCAAACTGCACTATCTGAGTGGCGTAGTGGAGCAGTAAGGCAGGGCCCAAATGGCAGTCACCAAAGAAACCGTCTTGGAGCGTCTCAAGACGGTCAACGGCCCGGATTTCTCAGGCAACATCGTCGATCTCGGACTGCTGTCCGACATTTTCATCGCTGACGGCAAGGTGTTCTTCTCGATCACCGTTCCGGCTGCCCGCGCCCAGGAAATGGAGCCGCTGCGYGCCGCCGCCGAGCGCGTCGTCAAGGCCATCCCCGGCGTCACGGGGACTGTCGTTGCCCTGACCGCCGAGAAAAAGGGCGGTGGCATGGAAGCTCCGGTGCCGCAGCGCCCAACTCCGCCGCGTCCGGCTGCAGCGCCGGCGCCCGCAGCACGTCCAGCGCAGCATGCGCCTGCCTCGCACAGCCAGGGCAAGCGCGGCGTTCCAGGCATCGCTTCGATCATCGCCGTTGCCTCAGGCAAGGGCGGCGTCGGCAAGTCGACCACCGCCGTCAACATCGCGCTCGGCCTCCAGGCCATTGGCCTCAAGGTCGGCGTGCTCGATGCCGATATCTATGGCCCGTCGATGCCACGCCTGCTCAACATCCATGGCCGGCCCGAACCAGTCGACGGCAAGATCCTGAAGCCGATGGGCAATTACGGGCTCAAGGTCATGTCCATGGGCTTCCTCGTCGATGAGGAAACCCCGATGATCTGGCGTGGCCCGATGGTCATGTCGGCGCTGACGCAAATGCTGCGCGAGGTCGAGTGGGGCCCGCTCGACGTGCTCGTCGTCGACATGCCGCCCGGCACCGGCGACGCCCAGCTGACCATGGCCCAGCAGGTGCCGCTGGCAGGCGCTGTGATCGTGTCCACGCCGCAGGACCTTGCCCTGATCGACGCCCGCAAGGGCCTGAACATGTTCAAGAAGGTCGACGTGCCGCTGCTCGGCATCGTCGAAAACATGAGCTATTTCATCGCGCCCGACACCGGCAAGCGCTACGACATCTTCGGCCATGGCGGCGCGAAGAAAGAAGCCGAACGTCTCGGCGTGACCTTCCTGGGCGAAGTGCCGCTCGAAATGGGCATCCGCGAAAGCTCCGATGCCGGCACGCCTGTTGTGGTGTCGAAACCCGATGGCGCCGAAGCCAAAATCTACCGCGACATCGCCACTAAGGTCTGGGAGCGACTCCAGGAAGAAAAGGGCGCCTCGGAGGCCGCTGTACCGACCATCGTGTTTGAATAGGGGCTTTGGGGTTGGAGATTCGTGAGACCAGCGTCTCATTCCTTCGCACCCCCCTCTGTCCTGCCCGACATCTCCCCCGCAAGGGGGGAGATCAGACGTCATATCGACTTTCGCCAATCACCAGCGCTGCAGGATTTGTTGTGGCGTCCGAGCTGCCAATCTCCCCCCTTGCGGGGGAGATGTCCGGCAGGACAGAGGGGGGTGGGACGGATCGCTACGCGTCTCCCGGCTTAGCTTTCCCTTGGCGGCAGCCTTCTCATCTCGAAGCCGGTCTTGGTCGTCTGGAAGCCTGCGTTGCGGTAGAATCCCAACGTTGCCGGGTCTTTCGAGCCGGTCAGCAACATCACCTTGTAGCAGCCGAGCGACCAAGCCGTTTCGACGGCGTGGGCAAGTACAGCCTTGCCATAACCACGCCCGCGAAAATCGGAATGCGTCACGACATTCTCGATGAGGGCGTAGGAGGCCCCGCTTCTTACAAAATTTGGAATGACGACCAGCGTGCAGGTGGCCACGAGGGTGCCGTTGCAGACACCGAGAAATATCGAGCCGCCATCGATGCGCGAGAACCGGTCCCAGATCAGGCCGGCCCTTTCGTCATCCAGCGGTTCGTCGCCGGGCACAAGGTGCCGGTAGAGCTGAATAAGCTCAGGCACGTCCTTGCGGGTTGCCCGGCGAATCGTGAATTCGGATGGCATGACGTCCCCGCAGTCTCGATGCTTGTGCCGCCGCTCTCTCAGCCGTTGTTGGACGCCAGATAGGCCGGCAGGTCGGCGATTGAATCGAGCACCACATCGGCCATCGGCGTCAGCGATTCGCGCGTGCCGGTGCCCGAAAGCACTGCGATCGCGAGACCTGCACCACCGGCGCGCGCCATTTCGAGGTCGTGGCGATTGTCGCCGACCATGGCGATCTCCGACGGCTTCAATCCGGTGAGATCGGAAAAGGCATGGATCGAATCCGGCGCCGGCTTCGGGTTGGCGACAGCGTCATAGCCATAGGCGGCCTCGAACATCTGCGCGACGCCGAGCGTCAGCAGCGTCTTTTCCGCCCCGCTGGTCGAATCGTTGGTGGCGACGCCGAGCCGGAAGCCCGCGCTGTGCAGGCTAATCGTTGGTGGCGACGCCGAGCCGGAAGCCCGCGCTGTGCAGGCT
>NZ_JBFUKO010000480.1:0-4225 GCF_056400805.1 Aminobacter sp. P4_H6_2 | reverse complement strand
ATCTTCAACCAGATCGATCGTATGGGCGTCGGCGCCATTCCTGTGGTCGTTCTGATGTCGGCCATCGTCGGCGGCATCGTCGCCCAGCAAGGCGCCTACCAGCTCAGCTATTTCGGCGCGGACATCTTTGTCGTCGACCTCGTTGGTGTTCTGGTGCTGCGCGAACTCGGCGTGTTGATGACGGCGATCATGATCGCTGGCCGCTCGGGCAGCGCAATCACTGCCGAGATAGGCTCGATGAAGATGCGCGAAGAAGTCGACGCGCTGACCGTGATCGGCCTCAACCCGATCGGCGTGCTCGTTTTTCCACGGCTGGTGGCCCTGGTCATTGCATTGCCATGCCTCACCATCATTGCAAATTTCGCGGCACTCGGCGGCGGCATGCTGGCAGCCTGGCTCTATTCCGACATCCCGCCCGCGGCCTTCATCGACCGCCTGCGGCTGGCAATCGACCTCAGCACCATCTCCGCCGGTCTGATCAAGGCGCCGTTCATGGCGCTGATCATCGGTACCATCGCCTCGGTCGAGGGCATGAAGGTTGGCGGTAGCGCGGAATCGCTTGGCCGTCATGTCACTGCATCGGTGGTCAAGTCCATCTTCGTCGTCATCATTCTCGATGGCCTGTTTGCCATGTTCTACGCAGCGATCAGTTTCTGACATGGCAAGCCGCGCAAAGACCGTTCAGGTGGAAAGCCAAATCCAGGACGCCCCGGGCGAGGTGCTGCTTTCTGTGCGTGACCTGACGGTCGCCTTCGAGGACAAAGTCATCCTCGACAAGCTCGATCTCGATATCAAACGTGGCGAAATCCTCGGCTTCGTAGGTGCTTCAGGTTCCGGCAAGTCCGTGCTGTTGCGTACGATCCTTGGTCTGGTCCGCAAAAGGTCCGGCACGATCAAGCTGTTCGGGGTCGATCTTGAGACGGCAAGCGAAGAAGAGCGGCTCAGGATCGACATGCGCCTCGGCATGTTGTTCCAGCACGGGGCGCTGTTTTCGGCGCTGACCGTGTTGGAAAACATTCAGGTACCGATGCGCGAATATCTCGATCTGCCGAGGAAGCTGATGGACGAACTCGCCATGCTCAAGGTCGAGTTGGTGGGGCTGCCGCCGGATGCGGCATGCAAGTTTCCCTCCGAACTTTCCGGCGGCATGATCAAGCGCGCCGCCCTGGCGCGCGCGCTGGCTCTCGATCCCGACATCGTCTTCCTCGACGAGCCGACGTCTGGTCTCGATCCGATCGGCGCGGCCGAGTTCGATGAGTTGGTCGGCAAGATGCGCGACACGATGGGGCTGACCGTCTACATGGTCACGCACGACCTCGACAGCCTGTTTTCGGTCTGCGACCGGGTTGCCGTGCTCGGCAACAAGAAGGTTCTGATCGAAGGCACGATCAACGACATGCTCAAGAGCGAAGAACCGTGGGTAAGATCCTATTTCCGCGGAAAGCGGGCGCGGCAGCTTGATCTTGTGGCCAGGGCATAGAATGGAATGATGTGATGGAGACCAGGGCCAACTACGTCATCGTCGGCATCTTCACGCTGTTTTCGATCCTGGCCGCCTTTGCTTTCGTCTACTGGACGGCGGCAATCGGCGATCGCGGCGAAACGGTGACGTTGCGCGTGCGCATTCCTGGCTCCGCGTCGGGATTGGCCAGGGGCAGCTTCGTGCTGTTCAACGGCGTCAAGGTCGGCGATGTCCGCCGCGTCTATCTCGACGTCACCAACCCCCAGGTGGCCATTGCCGACACCGAGATCGACAAGATGACGCCGATCACCCAGTCGACCCAGGCCGATATCGGCCTTGCCGGCCTGACGGGCCAGGCCAACATCGAGCTCAAGGGCGCCAATATCAAGGAACCGAATCTGCTCGACCAGGCCGAAGCGGAAGGCAAGATCGCCGAGATCGTCGCCAATCCGTCCGCCGTCACCAACCTGCTGCAGACAGCCCAGGACATCTTCAAGCGCGCCGATACCGTCCTGACCAATCTCGAAGGCTTCACCAACGACGTCCGTGGCCCGCTGACCGAAACCGTCAACAATGCGCAGAAATTCTCCGAGTCGCTGGCGCGCAATGCCGATGGCGTCGACAAGTTCCTGGCGAGCGTGAGCGCGCTGTCCGAGGAGCTGTCAGGTGTTTCTGGCAAGCTCGACGGCACGATCACCGCTGCCGAAGGGCTGCTCAAATCCGTCGACCCGGAGAAGGTGAAAAACATCGTTGCCAGTGTCGACACCTTCACCAGGAACCTCAGCGCGCAAAGCGACCAACTCGATGGCATCGTCAAGGGCGTCAACACTGCTGTCGCTTCGATCAACGATTTCGCCCAGAACACCCAGCAGACGCTGACCAAGGTCAACGGCGTGCTTGAAGGCGTCGACGCCGCAAGCGTGCGTGCATCGCTCGACAACATCCGACAGGCCAGTGAAAACGCCAACAAGGTCGCCGCCGACGTGGCCAAGGTCACCGGCAAGTTCGGCAACCGCGCCGAAGACATCGACCAGATGATCTCGGACGCCAAGCAACTGACTTCGCGCCTGAACCAAGCTTCGGTGCGCGTCGACGGCGTGCTCGCAAAGGTCGACACGCTGCTCGGCTCGGGCGAGGCGAATGGTGTGATGTCCGATGCCAGCGCGACTTTGAAATCGTTCAAGCAGGTTGCCGACACGCTGAATTCACGGCTCTCAACGATCATGGACGGGCTTTCGCGCTTCTCGGGTCAGGGACTACGCGATGTCGAGTCGCTGGTGCAGGACAGCCGCCGTTCGATCAGCCGTATCGAACAGGCGGTCTCTGATCTGGAGCGCAATCCCCAACGCATCATCACAGGCGGCGAAGGCAGCGTGCGCGAGTTTGACGGACGGGTGCGTCGTTGACATCGCCGGCATGCCACAGCATGAAAGTGCCTGAGGGTGGTTCGCGCAAAGCGCGGTTTGAGTCTTGTTCGGGGACAGCACGTGAAGGCTGCTAGATCAACATTGCTGCTCACCGCAGCCGCGCTTGCGCTGTCTGGCTGCACCTCGTTGTTCGTTGCAACGCCGCCGCCGCTCGACACCTACGAACTTACCGCGCCTGCTGTGACTGGGCGCGGCGGCTCGAGCCATCGCCAGATCCTTATCGCCGAGCCCTCCGCGCTCAAGTCGCTCGATGGTCAGAGCATCGTCATCACGCCTTCGCCAGGTTCCATCCAGTTCCTCAAGGGCGCGCAGTGGTCGGATCGGCTGCCGCGCATCGTGCAGGCGCGTCTCGCGGAGACATTCCAGCGCGCCGGCGGCTTCATCGGCGTAGGCAAGCCCGGCGAGGGCCTTGCGATCGACTATCAGGTGATCGCCGAGTTGCGCAGCTTTGAGATCAAGGTCGATGGCGGCGAACGCGCCGAAGTCGAACTGTTCGTCAGGCTCCTCAACGATCGCAACGGCCAGGTGCGCGCCTCGCGTGTCTTCACCACCAGTGCGCCGGTCTCAGGTGCCGGCAACGATGCCTACGTGGCTGCCCTCGACCGTGCCTTCGGCCAGGCTGCTTCCGAAATCGTCAAGTGGACTGAAGGGCTGATATAAGAAGGCAGTGGGGGAATAGGGCAATAGGGCAGTAGACGCCTCAAGCCGCTCCCCTAAGCCAATCCCTGTTTAGTCGCACTCCTGTTCTTGGCGTTTGCCTGGAATACGCGCAGTCGCGCGCGTCGCGAGATGCCCCGCTACTCCGAAGTATGAAACGCAGATAGCAAAAGGGCAGTAGGTACCGAACCTACTGCCCTACTGCCTCAATGCCGTATTGCCCTGCAGCCGCCTTACTTAAGACGACCCGCCGCATGTGCCAGCATGGTGTAGACCTTGCCCGTATCCGAGGTCAGGTAGGTCTTGGTCATGATGTTGTCGCGGTCGTTGCGCGAAACGTCCTTGAGTAGCTTCTCGAAATCGTCGCAATAGCGGTCGACGGCAGTGCGGAACTCGCCATCGGACTGATATTTGCGGCGGATTTCGTCGAAGGTCTGCTGGCCCTTCAGCGTGTAGAGGCGGCGGGTGAAGACATCGCGCTCGCCGCGACGGTAGCGATCCCAAAGCTCGATCGAGGCGTCATGATCGATGGCGCGGGCGATATCGACCGACAGCGAGTTGAGCGACTCGACCACATGCATGGGTGAACGCTGTGCCGGCACGGCGACCGGTTGGCCTGCTGGACGCCCCGACTGTTCCTCACGCGATGCACCGGTCAACAGGTCGCGGACCCATCCAC
>NZ_JBFUKO010000479.1:0-4227 GCF_056400805.1 Aminobacter sp. P4_H6_2 | reverse complement strand
GCTCTATCGCCAGCGCTTCTCGCGCGGCGTGCCGCAAGGCGGGTTGGAGAACCTCGGCGACGTGCACAATCGGCGCGGCACAAAGGTTCGGTTTCACCCGGATCCTGATATTTTCAAGGGTGCGCATTTCGAACCGGCCCGCGTCTACAAGATGGCCCGCTCCAAGGCCTATCTATTCGGCGGCGTCGAAATCCGCTGGAGCTGCGATCCCGCACTGCTCAACGAAAAGGACGAGACGCCGGCCAAGGCGGTGTTCCACTTCCCCGGCGGTCTCGGCGACTATCTCAAGGCCTCGCTCGGCGACGAGATGCAGGTTACCCGAGAGATATTCTCGGGCAAGACCGAGAAGCAGGGCGGCCACGGCGCGATGGAATGGGCCGTCACCTGGTATGGCGGCGACGGCTTTATCAACTCCTACTGCAACACCATCCCGACCGGCGACGGCGGCACCCACGAAATGGGTTTCCGCAACGTGCTGACGCGTGGTCTGCGCGCCTATGCCGACCTCGTCGGCAACAAGCGCGCCTCGATCATGACCAGCGAAGACGTGATGATCTCGGCGGCTGGCATGCTGTCGGTGTTCATCCGCGAGCCGGAATTCGTCGGCCAGACCAAGGACAAGCTCGCGACTGTCGAAGCCATGCGGTTGGTCGAGACCGCGATCCGCGATCCATTCGATCATTGGCTTGCYGACAATCCGCAGGAAGCTTCCAAGCTGCTCGACTGGGTAATCGCGCGGGCCGACGAACGCGTGCGCCGACGCCAGGAGAAGGAAGTTTCGCGCAAGAGCGCCGTGCGCAAGCTGCGCCTGCCCGGCAAGCTCGCCGACTGCACGCAGAATGCCGCCGCCGGCGCCGAGTTGTTCATCGTCGAGGGCGATTCGGCAGGTGGCTCAGCCAAGCAGGCGCGCGACCGCAAGATGCAGGCGATCCTGCCGTTGCGCGGCAAGATCCTCAACGTCGCCAGTGCTGGCCACGACAAGCTCACCGCCAACCAGCAGATCGCCGACCTGATCCAGGCACTGGGCTGCGGCACACGCTCGAAATACCGCGACGAAGACCTTCGCTACGACCGCGTCATCATCATGACCGACGCCGACGTCGACGGTGCCCACATCGCTTCGCTGTTGATCACCTTCTTCTACCAGGAGATGCCGCAGCTGATCCGCGACGGCCACCTCTACATGGCCGTGCCGCCGCTCTACAGCCTGCGCCAGGGTGGCAAGGTCGGCTACGCCCGCGACGACGCCCACAAGGAAGAGCTTTTGCGCACCGAGTTCAACGGGCGTGGCAAGGTCGAGATCGGCCGCTTCAAGGGCCTTGGCGAGATGATGGCGAGCCAGCTCAAGGAAACGACGATGGACCCCAAGAAGCGCACGCTGCTGCGGGTCGACGTGCTTGATACAGAAGACGTCACCAAGTCGGCGGTCGATGCGCTGATGGGCACCAAGCCGGAAGCCCGCTTCCGCTTCATCCAGGACCGCGCCGAATTCGCGCAGACAGAAGTGCTGGATATCTGAGTGCCGGCGGCTGCTCAGGCAGCCGCTATTGCCAGCGCATGGCCACGCGCGTTTTCGCGCAGCGCCTCGAGATGGATCGATTTCACCAATCCGGCCAGTTCGCCTTGAGCCGACTGGCCGCCCAATTCCTTGAGCATCAGCCAGCTGACTTCCTGGGCGCCGGCAATGCGGCGGCCGTTGGCGACCTCGCGCCAGACCTTCAGAGCCCGCAGGATGATCGCATGTGTCGCGTCGGCCAGGCCAGCGGAGCGGAAAAGTGCGCCCAGCGCGACGTCCTGCCCTGCTGACAGCAGCGCCCTCACCCGTGGCTCGTCGCGGCCCGTCAGAACGACCAGGGCGGCGCCGAAAAAGTCGACCTTCCCATGGGCGAGGATGCGAATGATGAAGCTCGCGGTCAGGTCACCGCGCAAACGCAGATGTTCGACCAGCGCCATGTGCTCATCGGTACGGGTGCCTTCGATGAGTGTCAGCGAAGCCTTGACGCAGGCGTCGCGTGTCACTTTTTCGGCGCGCGCAGCGCCCATCAAGGCCATGACGAAGGGCGAGGCCCTCAAGGCTTCGCCGAGCTTGACCAGAAGCAGGTGCCGGCAATCCGATGGCAGGCGCGGATCGGCAACCAAGGCCTCGCGCACCCGCGCGTCATGACCAAAACGCTCTGCCATCCGCCGGAAGCTCAGCGAGGCGATGTTGGCGCCATAGTTTTGCAGCAGGACGACACAAGCGTCAGCCTCGCCGACTTCGGCGATGGCCGCTGCAAGCGACATAGATACAATTGCCCGGTCGGCGACAAGTTTTTGGATAGAGCTTGAGCCTGAAGCCACCCGGTCGATCAGATCGGCATCGGTCAGCAAGGGCGAACGCGCAATGACCATGGCCGCGACGTCTGGCTGATCCGAGGCAAGCGCCGATATGATCTGAAGCGGCGCGTGCATGCTCATCGACAGCGCCTCAGCCAGCGCCTGGCGCACCTTGGATGACGGATCGTCAAGCAGCAACGTTAGCGCAGCTTCAGCAGCACAGCGGTCTTCGAAAGGCATCTCGCGGTTGACATAGGCGCTCGCCAGGGCCGCCGCGGCAGCTGCGCGCTCGCTGACCTTGGCCGTGTCGATCCATCGCAGAAAATGCGAGACAACCATTCGCTTTTTTCGCCCCCGGCAACCCATGCCAATCCCCAGAATCGACCCTAGGAAGAAAAGGTTTACGAACGGTTCACCATATCCGTTAACCCGCTTGCCGCTTGCCGCTTGCTGTGGCAGCGCCTATCAAGCCCTGACAACAGGAGGAAATGCCGATGGCCGGACTGTATCTCGAACAATTCGTGGTTGGTCAGGTGATCCGGCATCAACTCACCAAGACCGTCACCGAGAGCGACAACATGATGTTCTCGACAATGACGCTGAATGCCCAGCCGCTGCACATAGATTTCGACTTCGCCGCCAAGAGCGAGTGGGGCAAGCCGCTGGTCAATTCGCTGTTCACGCTCGGCCTGATGATCGGCATTTCGGTGCACGACACAACGCTCGGCACGACCATCGGCAATCTCGGCATGACCGAAACCACCTTCCCGCATCCGGTCTTTCATGGCGACACCATCCGCGTCGAAACCGAGATCCTGTCCGTACGCGACTCGAAATCGAAAGCCKACCGCGGCATCGTCGAATTCCTGCATCGCGCCTATAATCAGGATGGTGCGCTGGTCGCCAAATGCCAGCGCCAGGCCATGATGAAAAAGAAGGCCGCCTGAAGCGATGCGCTCCCTGTTGTTTGTTCCTGGCGATTCGGAAAAGAAGCTTGAGCGTGGGCTTTCGTCCGGCGCCGACGTGGTCATCGTCGACCTCGAGGATTCGGTTTCATCCGACAACAAGGCGCATGCGCGCGGCGTCGCTGCGGGTTTCATCGCCAGCCGCCGCAGCGAAACGCGCTCTGCGATCTATGTCCGCGTCAACGACCTTTCGACTGGGCTGACCGACGATGACCTCAGGGCGATTGTGCCGATCGCGCCTGACGGCATCATGCTGCCCAAGTCGAACTCGGGTGCTGATGTCCAGCACCTTTCCACCAAGCTGCGTGTACACGAGGCCGAAAACGGCCTGCCGGACGGTGCGATCCGCATCATTCCGATAATCACCGAAACGGCCGGCGGCGTACTTGCAACCGGAAGCTATGCCGGGGCAAGCGCCCGAGTGGCTGGACTGACCTGGGGCGCAGAAGATCTTTCAGCCGCCATCGGGGCGCGCGCCACGCGCGACAGCGATGGCCGCTACACCGATGTATTCAGACTGGCGCGGGCAATGACTGTGCTGGGTGCGGCAGCGGCCGATGTCGCCGCGATCGACACCGTCTTTGTAAATTTCCGAGATGCCGAAGGCCTGCGTGTCGAATGCCTGGACGCCGAGCGCGACGGTTTTACCGCCAAGATGGCAATCCATCCTGCTCAGGTCGCCGTCATCAACGAAGCCTTCACGCCGTCACTTGAAGCCATCGAACACGCAAACGCGGTTGTCGCGGCTTTTCGGGCGGCCGGTAATCCGGGCGTCGTCGGCATCGATGGACAGATGTATGACCGCCCGCATTTGCGCCGCGCCGAGCGTCTTTTGGCACGCGCAATAGCAGCGGGTATCTAGTCTTCCCAGCGCGGACGACGCATGGAAAACACCGCGTCGACGGTCGAATAGTCCATGTAACCCAGCCGGGCGACGTTGCCGGCC
>NZ_JBFUKO010000478.1:0-4229 GCF_056400805.1 Aminobacter sp. P4_H6_2 | reverse complement strand
ACGCACTACTTAGGTCTGCAAAGACCTCTGGTGCGTGAGTTGGGAATTGCGCCGGTCCGACGGCTCGCTATTGCTGCACGACGAATGCCCCATGGCTCGAGCCCTAAAACAGAGGCGACCGATTAGGGGAGAGGAATTAGTTGCAGTGCGCCCCGACGGGACGAAGGTGTCAATCTTGCCGTTCCCGACTCCGACTTTTGATGAACACGGCATATTAACCGGGGCGGTGAATGTACTTGTTGACATCACAGAACGGAAAAAATCCGAGACAGAATTACATGAAAAGACAAGGCGTATCGAGGAGTTTAATAGAATAGTATCTAGTTTATCCAGTGATATGTCGTTGGAAAAAATCGCACAGCTTGTGACCGACAGCGCAACCAAGCTCAGTGGGGCGAAATTTGGAGCGTTCTTTTACAATACTATAGATGAATCTGACGGGCATTTTCAGCTCGTTGCGCTCTCTGGCGCACCTCGAACGGCGTTTGAGAAATTTGGGATGCCGCGCAACACAGCAATATTCGCGCCGACATTCAACGGCGAACGAGTAGTGAGAAGTGACGACATTCACCTCGACCCTCGCTATGGCAAGTCTGCGCCACATTTCGGTATGCCCGAGGAACACCTTCCAGTCCGAAGTTATCTAGCCGTTCCCGTTGTAGCTCGTTCGGGGGAAGTTCTCGGCGGATTGTTTTTCGGGCATGAGAGCCCCGGGATGTTTTCCAAAGAAACGGAACAAGTAGTCCAGACAATCGCAGCCCATGCCGCTGTTGCGATCGACAATGCCCAACTACAGATCGCCAGTAAACGAGACAATGCCGATCGGCGAAAGGCAGAGGTAACGATTGAGCATTTGGCATCGATCGTCGAAAATACCAACGACTCCGTCATAAGCACCGATCTGCACAGCATAATCAGCAGTTGGAACAAGGGGGCCGAACGCCTTTTTGGCTATACCGCGAGCGAAGTTATGGGCAAGACCGTCACGATCTTGATCCCGCCAGAACTGAAGAATGAAGAGGCCGGGATTTTAGACAGAATTCGCAAAGGGGAGCGGATTGAACATTACGAGACAAAGCGCTTACGCAAGGATGGCGCTACTGTCGACGTGTCGCTAACTGTGTCTCCAATTCGTGATGCGGAACATCGCATTGTTGGCGCATCGAAAATCGCTCGCGACATAACTGAGCGGAAGAAATCGGAAGCGGCTCTCTCCAACCAGGTTCGCCAGCAGACCGCTCTCCATAGGCTTACCGAGCGGCTCCATCGCGCGAAAAGTATTGAAGACGCTTATGCCGCGGCGCTTGACGCCATCCAGACGGCCCTCGTTTGCACCAGGGCGTCAATTTTGCTTTTCGACGAGTCTGACACGATGCGATTTGTGGCGTCGCATGGTCTTTCCGACCGTTACCGCACGGCAGTTGATGGGCATTCGCCATGGAGTGTTTCAAGCCGGGATCCGGCACCAGTTTTCATGGAAGATGTTCGCCAGGCAGTTATATCGGAGGAACTCCGAACTACAATTCGGGATGAAGGCATTGGGGCGTTAGGCTTTTTTCCCTTGCTCACGGGGAAGAAGCTGATCGGAAAATTTATGACCTACTACGATGAACCGCACATCTTCACTGATCAAGACGCGGAACTGGCGCTGACGATTTCTCGGCAACTTGGTTTCAGCATCCAAAGAATTCGGTCCGACCGGGCGAGGCGTCAGGCGCAAGATGAACTGAGGGAGAAAGAGGCCAGGGAACGAGCCCGCGCGGCGGAACTACAGGCAATTATGGAAGCGGTGCCATCGCCTATTTGGATCGCGCGAACGAGCGACTGCAGTGTGATCGGCGGCAACCGGAGTTCCTTTGAACTGCTTCGGCTACCACCTGATGCCAACAGTTCCCTGTCTGCCGCACCTGATGAGCGACCCGTGCACTTCCAAGTCTATTCCGCAGGCACGAAGCTTAGTCCTAACGAGTTGCCCGTTCAGCGAGCCGCGCGCGGGGAGGAGGTAAGCAATTTCGAGCAAGAGATTCGTTTTTTAGACGGAACTTCCTGTCACCTGTTTGGCAATGCCACTCCATTACGGGATCCAACGGGGAAGCCTGTTGGAGCTGTCGCGGCATTTGTTGATATAACGGAACGTAAGCAAGTCGAGGCGGCCCTGAAGGAAAGCGAGGGGCGGCTTCAGTTGGCGCTTGATGCCGGACGGATGGGGGCTTGGGACTGGGATATCGAAACCGGTAAGATTGTTTGGTCACCCGGACTTGAACGGCTCCACGGCCTCGAACCAGGAGCTTTTGGCGGAACTGTCGCCGACTTCAAGCGAGATGTTCACTCTGATGATGTTGTCTTGGTCGAGCGGCAAATCCGTCAGTCGATTGACACTCAAAGCGACTATCATGTTTCGTACCGCATCTGTCTGCCCGACGAGACGATAAGATGGGTGGAGGCGTTTGGTCGGCACGTCCCATCGCGAGGTGGCAKCGGCAAGCGCCTTGCTGGCGTTTGCATGGATGTAACTGAACGCAAGGCCTCCGAGGCACAGCTAAGCTTATTGATCGCTGAGTTGAGCCATCGGGTCAAGAACACCCTTGCCACTGTGAATTCAATCGCTCGACAGTCCTTCGCATCGAACCCAGATATGGAAGAAGCTCAGCGTTCTTTCAGCGCGCGCATTCGCGCGCTTGGGCAAACCCATACCAGACTTGCCGAGTCGAACTGGGCAGGCGTTTCGCTAGACACGATCGTGCGTGACGAATTGGCCCCCTATCGCGAAGAGCGTGACGGCAACTTTGATATTTCAGGTCCGCATATAACGCTCACGCCAAAGCGTGCCTTGACCTTGGGAATGGCAATACACGAACTCGCCACGAATGCTGCAAAATATGGTGCACTTTCTACAGAGCATGGCGAAGTCAGAGTGACTTGGAATGTCGCTGGAAGGCCTCCTGTATTGAACATTCAGTGGCGCGAGGCGAACGGCCCGCGCGTCATGCGCCCAAAGCGTAGTGGCTTCGGACGCATGCTGTTGGAGCGCGTGCTTGTTGCCGAGTTCTCGGGGTCTGTGGCGCTCGATTTCGCAGAGAATGGACTTGTTTGTTCGATTGAGCTTCCGCTTGCCGAGTCAGTATGATGAATGAGCAATTGCCAAGAGTGTTGGTTGTCGAAGACGAACATTTGCTGGCGATCACATTGGTGGATGACCTTCAAGCTGCCGGATTCGTGCCGCTTGGACCCTATTCGACCTTGGCTAATGCCATCGAGGCGTCGCGAAATCTAGCTTTCGAAATGGCCACACTCGATGTCAATCTCAACGGTCAGTGGGTCTATCCCCTGGCGGAAGAGCTGGTGGCGCGAGGGATTCCGTTTCTTTTCCTCACAGGCTACGCACCCTCGGATTTGCCCGAGAAGTTCAGGGACCACCCCCGCATAACCAAACCGTACGATGCGGCCGTCCTCGATCGCCGGCTGCGCCGGCTTGTTGGGGCAGCATGAGGAGAACGGCTAGAGCGGCCTGTCGAAGCCTTGCTTGGCAGGCCGTTTCAGTTGGTACGGCACCGGGATCTCAGCGGTTTCTGTCTCGGTTGCATGAGCTTTGCTTCAGTTGGGCTGTCTTACTTATCCTTTGGAACATCTCGAGCGAGTAGATCCGCAAGTACGTAGGCCGCCCTACGAAGCAGATTTCRTATCTCGAACTCGGATGGAATTTCGAGGCTATCAGCTGTTTCGAGTAACTCGACGACCAAGTCGACGCCTTGCTGGTGCAGTACGGGCAAGACAACCTCCAGATTGCGCGGGGATGCCCTAGTTCGTTGGTGCCCGCGGATCGCCTCACCTTAGCAGATTGTGGCTTTTTCTGCGGGGCCCTCGCGAGACATATTCTTCTTCTATGTGTCAAAGCACGGCGCTGCAGACCGGAGTAGGGGGGCCGGGCCGGTCTACAGTGCCGATTTATGCGACGGCGAGGCGATGACGCGCCACAAAACAAAACAGAGAACGGCAAAGTACCGGCTCGGCGGAAGCATCACTGGGTAGCCAATGCGGTCAAGTCGGCCTGATCTCGCGATGGAGAGCGTCTCCGGGAATGCTCTGACGCGCTCACCCGCCCAACTCCTACGGCACGAAGCGGGGTTGCCAGACTACGRCTCCCTTCCGAGTTACCATGCCGATATCGAAGCGAGGCAGTCGCCTTGGTCCATTACTGATCTATTGAGCGCGGTCGAAGCGGATCGACT
>NZ_JBFUKO010000477.1:0-4245 GCF_056400805.1 Aminobacter sp. P4_H6_2 | reverse complement strand
AGACCGAAGCCCGCGGCCAAAGAGACGATCACATAGCATCGATCGATAAAGATGGCCGTCTGAGTTGGCAGACGTCCACTGGCTACGGCAAACGCGCCTTGGTTGAAACGGCAATAGGTCGATACAAGAGGATCATCGGGCCGCGCTTGCGGGCACGATCGTTTCCGGCTCAGCGCACAGAGGTAGCCATCGGCTGCTCTGTCCTCAATCGCATGCTGGCATGCGGATACCCGAAATCCGTTCGGTGCAAGACGAAGACGAAATGAGGAACGCTTCCATAGACTGAATTGCGGCCAGGAACCGATCCGTGCACCAACGCCTAGGGAAGCGAAACCATTGACGCAAATCACCTAAGATTTGGAGCGGCGCGTAAATCAGCTGCGAAAGCTGCCGCAGAAGTCAGGAGTTTTACCAGGTCACCTATGATGCCGATCTTCGACACCGACGCCCAAGAAGGATCGAATATACTCGCGGAGGGATGTTTGCCCTCTCACCGGCTCATCGTTTGCATCGGTTTGTCCGTCGATCACCTTGCCGGTCATACATGCATAGGACGCTGCAGTTTTTGCCGAAAACCCAAACTGCTCGAATGACTCTTTCAGCGCGTCGCGTGAAATTTCCTGAACTTCGACTTTCCGGCCGACGGCATTGCTGAAGGCATCTGCGACGTCTTGCGTGGTATATCGCTCAGGGCCTTCGATATGCTGGATACCAGTATTCGAGACAGGTTCCATAAGCCGCCGGGCGGCCGCCTGCCCGAGATCCCTGGGCGCGACCATCGGTAGGACCAGAGCGGCGGAGAAAAAGCTGGGCAAAGCCCCGTTCGCTCGGACAGCTTCGGCCATGCCCGTCCAGTTGCTCATGTAGTATGCGCCGCGATTGATAGCGACCGGAATTGGCTGGGCGAGCAGCTTTCGTTCCAACTCATGAAGCACGGTCAGGTCCCCACAGCGTTCGCCCTCGAAAGCTCCATAGGTGGATTGCGCAACAACCTTTTCGAGACCGGATCCCTCCAGAGCGGCAATGATTGCGGCGACATTCTTGCGCTCTTCAATGTCCGTGTCCGTTGACGGATCAGCGGGTGGGTTCAGCAGGAACGCGCGCTTGCCGGCGCGAAATATCTTCCGCAGAGTATCCACGTCGCGAATATCGGCCACGGCGATCCGGGCGCCCTCCTTTTTTAGATCAGCGCCGTGATCCTGGACATGCGTGACAATCGTTACATCCTGTCCAGCGTCCAGCAGAGCGCGTGCTGTCGCGGAGCCGACCCGACCCGTCCCTCCAAGAATGATGTGCATGACGGTCTCCCTTGTTCTTGCGTGAGACAAAGGATTAACATCCTGTTTGGACAGAAATTGTCAGGAGTATTGCCAGGTCAGAGATTGGCCTGCGGCTCTAGGAGCCGATACTCCGCCAGAAGACTGCGGCGGGATCGCGGCAGAGGGTCTGGCAACGCTTGAAGCTCTACGATGCGGTCGATGCGGAAATGGCGGAAGGCGTCTCGGGTTTCACACCATGCTGCCAATATCTCCGCTTGGTCAAAGAAGCCCAACGCTACGGGCCAGACAGTGCGGTTGAGCGCTCTTCCGTCACCAGCTCCATACTTGATCCGCAATTTCCTCTGGTCTCGCATTGCCGCGCGGACCGTCGCCAGTTCTGTCAGCTTGCCGCTGCCCGAAGGACCCACCGTGAGTCCGTTGGAGCGCATTGCCGCTGCGATATCATCTCCCATTCCATCAGTAATCTTGACCAACACGGTGTCGGCCGCTGCGGCGATGCTATCGTCACCGCGCGCCGCGACGAACCGAAGCCCCAGCAAGATCGCATCGGCCTCGATTTGGGTCAGTGCCATCGGAGGAAGAAAGAAGCCTGGCCGTAAAATGAAGCCGATCCCGGCTTCGCCTTCCACGGAAACACCCAGCTCCACCAGCGTTTCCATGTCGCGGTAGATCGTGCGTTCGGACACGCCAAACAGGTTCGCAAGGGTCTGAGCGGTCACCGCAGTCCGCCGTTCCCGCAGCACCTGAAGAAGTCTAAGAAGTCGGCCAGAGCGTTGCATGATGTTTGAAATACCCGCTTTCAGGCACCGCGAATAGCTGCGTTGGATAGCGTCCGTATGCGTGGGTCCGGTCGCACAAATCCTGATTTCACGCCGGTGCTTTATTCAATCGCAGAAATTAGTGACAMCGATGCCCTATTTCCACGAAAGATAATTTGAAGGCATAAATCGGGTGGCCGCGCCATCTGCCGCGCCGCTAGACAGCCATGACGCAATATTCAGGAGACACGTCATGGAACTGGAAAACAAGACTATCATCGTCACCGGCGCGAGCAGCGGGATCGGCGCGGCGGCGGCGCGGCTATTTGCATCCGAAGGGGCCAATGTAGTTCTAGGCGCGCGCCGATCCGGGGAGCTTGAAACCCTTGCGGAAGCGATCACTCAAGCCAATGGCAGAGCCGTGGTTTTAGCCGGCGACGTAAAGGATGAAGGCTACGCCGATGCTCTTGTCTATCTCGCGACAAACGAGTTCGGCGGGCTGGACGGCGCATTCAACAATGTCGGCATCGTGGGCGAGATGCAGCCTGTCCCGGATATGAGCCTCGGCAATTGGACCGATGTGATTTCGGTCAATCTGACGGGTGCCTTCCTGGCCGCCAAGGCGCAGATACCGGCAATGAAGGCGCGCGGGCAAGGCTCGATCGTCTTCACCTCGTCATTTGTAGGCTTCAGCAACGGTGGCATGCCGGGCATGGGAGCCTATGCGGCATCCAAGGCGGGATTGATCGGTTTGGCCCAGTCGCTGGCATCGGACCACGCCGTCGAGGGCATACGCATTAATGCGCTATTGCCGGGCGGTACGATCACGCCAAGCGGGGGTGAAGGAAATCCGGCCGCTTTGGAGTTCATCGCCGGCTTGCATCCCATGAAGCGGATGGCGACCGCCAAGGAGATTGCGCAGGCAGCCTTGTTCCTCCTTTCTGATCGATCCAGCTTCATGACCGGGAGTCCAATGATCGTAGATGGCGGAATGTCCGTTCGGTTGGCATAATGATCGCAAAAATGCCCTCCGAATGGCCAAGACCGTCATTCGGAGCGGCGTTGACGGAACATCGCTGCCTCAGTGACCCTGCGATGCAGGAGTGCGTCAAATTCGGGATTCTGGCCGGTTTGCTGATCGCAGGTCTGGCGGGCTACATCATCTTGAGGCTCACCTATCGCAGGAAGGCCGCAGCGGCGTCGTAGAAATCCTAAAACTCGTTACGTCAGGGTTTCGGGATTCTCACGACAAAATTGTTTAGACCTCAAGTCAGAAACGCTCAAGCATGTTTTTGAGCAGGCATTTGGCAACGCCAAATTCTTAACGAGCATTTTGCACCATGATTAAGAACCCGACCGAAGTCTTCATGGCACATTTGCGCGAGGGTGGCTGATACCCTACCCTCCCAACCGGCATGATGCACTTGGCGTAGATTCTCCAAAGCACCATTTTAGAAATGCGACACGGGAAATTTCCCGAATGCCACGATTGCCGACGACACGAGCAAAGAGCGTCGGCGCAAATTAGAAGGCTCAGGCGCTATCCGGAATTCCGCGAACTAGTCATCGAGCAGCTGAAGTCACATTGGTCGCCGGAACAGATCGCAGGCCGTGGGCCGATGGGGTCAGTCTCGGTGGTTGTGTCGCAAATTTCTTAGGAGCGCTGATCTTCGCCCGTTGACCTCGGAGCGATCAGGCGGCCAGTTGACTGAATTGCTGAAATGGACGCAATTCGGGCGTGAACTGCCCCTTGCGGATCATGTTGACAGGCTCGATGCCGGCGATGGTCGAGGCCGCTGCAGCAAACGACTTGAAGCCGGACATCGGGCGGACGCGTCGCTTGATGAAGCGATGATCCTGCTCGACAATGTTATTGAGATATTTGATCCGCAGCATCTCGATTGGAACCGGGCATCCGAACCGCTTCAGCATACGATTGATAGCGTTGATCCCGGCCGTGTTTGCGTACGCGGCAGGCCGTTCGCCTCAAGTGCTCGTGCGAAGAATTTCGTCGCTGCGGCCTTGTTGCGGCGCTTTGACAGCATGAAGTCGAGGGTCTGACCGAACTTGTCGACCGCACGGTAGAGATAGACCCATTCCCCTTTCACACGGATATAGGTCTCATCCATCCGCCAGGATCGATCCGTGGCGTGCTTGCGATGGCGGCTTCATCGTCCATGAGCCCGGCATAGCGGACAACCCATCGT
>NZ_JBFUKO010000476.1:0-4258 GCF_056400805.1 Aminobacter sp. P4_H6_2 | reverse complement strand
CCATGAGGCCGAAAGCCCCTGCCCGGCAGGCGGCGGCCGCATCCTCGAACTGCAGGTCGRTTTCAGAGTTGATGCGCACGAAAACGGCCGCGCCCGCCTGCCCGACATGCCGGATGGATGCGGTGAGGCCTTCACGTGCTGCGAGTTTGCTGTTCGCCGGCACCGAATCCTCGAGATCGAGGATGATCGCATCGGCGCCCCGCTCATGCGCCTTGGCGATGAACCGCTCGGCATGGGCCGGCACATAAAGCAGGGAGCGCAGTTTCATTTTTCGGCTCCCGCGACGATTGCCGCGACAGCCTCCGGTGCTACGCCCGCCTCCGCCAGCACCTCGGCGGTGTGTTCGCCCAATCCTGGTGCGGGTCGGCGAAAGGTGCCCGGCGTCGCTGATAAGCGTGGGACGATGTTGTGCATCGGCAGCGCGCCATGGTCCTCATCGTCCAATGAAACAATCACCTCGCGCTCGGTGAAATGCGGATCGGTGGCAGCGTCGGCGATGCTGTAGATCGGCCCGACGGTGGCGCCGCTGTCGCGCATGATGGCAAGCGCTTCGTCATGCGAACGGGTGGCGAACCAGGCGCCGATCGCCTCGTCGACAAGTTCGCGATGCTTGAGGCGCTCGCTGTTGGTGGCAAAGCGCGGATCGGCATTCATGTCAGCCCGGCCGATGATCTCGAAGATGCGGCGCGCAACTGCCGGCGTCGAGCCGGAAAGGGCTACATATTTGCCGTCGGCACAGCGATAGACGTTGCGCGGACTTGCGGTGTTCGAGGCGCTGCCGACGCGCTCCTTGACCTTGCCGGTGAGCGCATGGATGCCCGCCTCGGGACCGAGTACGGAGAAGATCGGCTCAAGCAGCGACAGGTCGACAACCTGTCCGCGCGCCTTGCCCTTTTGGCGGGCAAACAGCGCTGTCATCGTCGCCGACATGCCGTAGATGCCGGCGATCATGTCGGCCAGCGCCAAAGGCGGCAGGACCGGCTCGCGGTCGGGAAACCCGGTGCGGTAGGCATAACCGCTCATGCCCTCGACGATGGTGCCGAAGCCGGGGAATTCGGCATAAGGCCCGGTCTGGCCGAAGCCGGAAATGCGCACGACAACGAGATCGGGATTGCGCTCAAGGAGCAGGACGGGGCCAAAACCCATCTGCTCCAGCGTGCCGGGGCGGTAGTTTTCGATCAGCACGTCAGCGCCGTCGATGAGCGCCCACAGCGCCTCGCGGTCGGCAGCCTCACGCAGGTTGAGCACCACCGAGCGCTTGTTGCGGCCATAGGTCTTCCAGAAGATCGACAGGCCGTCTTCCTTCCACTCGCGCAACGGATCGCCGACAGGTGGCTCGATCTTGACGACATCGGCACCGAAATCGGCAAGCTGCAACGACAGCATGTTGCCAGCGACCAGCCGCGACAGATCGAGCACCTTGATGCCTTCAAGCGGCCCCTCGGCGGCCGGGTCCCAGTGCATTTGAGCAAAGCCTGTCATCGGATACGCTCGCCTGTCTCCTTGTCGAACAACAGCACCTTGGCCGGATCGAAGCCGAGCGTCACGCGCTGACCCGACTGCAAAGGTGCAGCCTCGCTCAGCACCATGGAGATGTCGTTTGAGCCGATGCGCAGAAGCACCTCCTGAGCGTCGCCGGTGGGTTCGACAAGCACGACCTCGGCGGCGACACCATTGTCGGCAAGGCCGATATGCTGCGGCCGGATGCCGTAGACGATCTTGCGGCCCGGCGCGAGATTGGCGCCGGCAGGCAGTGGAAGCGTGGCGCCGTCGGCAAGCCGCAGGTTTTGGCTATCGATTTCACCGTGCAGCAGATTGATCTCGGGCGAGCCGATGAAGCCGGCGACGAAGAGGTTGCGCGGGTTCCTGTAGAGCTCCAGCGGCGGCCCCATCTGCTCGATCTTGCCGCCGTTCAGCACCACGATCTTGTCGGCCATGGTCATGGCCTCGGTCTGGTCGTGGGTGACGTAGATGGTGGTCTTGCCCAGGCGCTGATGCAGCTTCTTGATCTCGCCGCGCATCTTGACGCGCAGCTTGGCGTCGAGGTTGGACAGCGGCTCATCGAAGAGGAAGGCGCGGGGATCGCGCACGATGGCCCGCCCCATCGCCACGCGCTGACGCTGGCCGCCGGAGAGTTCGCGCGGCAGGCGGTCGAGCAGCTTTTCCAACCCGAGGATTTCGGCGGCCTCCGCGACCCGCTTCTGGATCTCGGCCTTGGAGACACCAGCGAGCTTGAGCGCGAAGCTCATATTGTCGGCGACCTTCATATGCGGATACAGCGCATAGTTCTGGAACACCATGGCCAGGTCGCGTTCCTTGGCCGGCATGTCGTTGACGATCTTGCCACCGATGGTGATCTCGCCGGAGCTGATGTCCTCGAGGCCGGCGATCATCCGCAACAGCGTCGACTTTCCGCAGCCGGACGGGCCAACCAGGACGACGAATTCGCCCTTGCCCATGTCGAGCGAAATGTCGTCGAGCACCGGCACGCTGCCGTAGCTCTTGCCGACATTCCTGAGTTCGATTTCAGACATGTTCCTCCCTTTCGATACGCCCGCACGGGTCCCCGCCCCAGCCGACAGGCCTGGAGCGGGAACCACAGTCTTCAGGCGGTCTCGATGATTTCGACCGTACCCACGCTCATGCGGCCGAGCGCGCCGAGGCGCAGGCCGGCCATGCCGTAGGTGTATTTGCCGTCTTTCGCCTCGATCAGCGTCTTGCCGTCGATGGCAAAGGACAGCGTGTCACCGGTCGCCGAAAACGCGAAAGCATAGTTCTTGCCCAGCTCGCGCTTGAATGGCGCGCGCGCCAGAACCGTCGTGCCGAAATCCTCCTTGAGGATCACCACGTCGTCGCCGTCGAAGCCCGCGGCGTAGAACTGGCTGGTGCCTTGCGCGCGCGTTGTCACCAGTTGCGATGCACCGGCGAGCGGCTGGATGTCGGCCAGAACCTTGACGTTGCGGGCGTAGTAGTGCCCCGCCCACATGTCGGCGTCGCTAGGCGTATGCGCATGGATGCGGCCCTTCTGCAGCGTCCAGTGGCCACGGTTCCAGGTGAAGCGCGAAACAGCACCCCATTCCTGCACCTCGGTGCGCGGATCGATGACGGAGTGGCCGGCACCGTCGACCTTGAAGTCGGCGAGGAACAGGCGGCCGAGGAACTTCAAGCGGCCGAAATATTCGACCTGGATGCCGATCTCGTCGATGGCCTCCAGTCCTTCAGGCACGGTGAAGTCGTAATCCAGCCAACCTTCATGATTGGGCACGTGCCAGCCGCCGATCTCTTCGATGGTGCCCGACATGGCGCGGCGGACGTAAGGAACGACGCGCAGATTGCCATCGCCATTCCATGGGTCGAGCCAGAGCTTGAACGACACCTTCTGGCCGGCATCGACGAGTGGCGTGAACATCGGGCGATAACGCTCGTCGTCGAAATCCTCGCGGCGGTAGAACGGCTTCCAGAAGATGCGCCCGCCCTGTCCGCGCTCGAGCCGGTCGAGCTGGATTTCGAGCGAGCCACGCGAACCTTCGACATGCCGTTCGGTCGACGCCTTGACGCTGATCTGGTTGAAGCCTGCGGTACGGAAAGCATGGGTGGAGCCAGGCAGGTCGAAGTCGAAACGCACGCCGCGCCGGGTGAAATCTTCCAGCCAAAGCGCCGGCACTTCTTCACCGCGCAGCTGCAGTGCAAGCACGGTCAGTTCGCGGGCGAAGGACGGAATGTCGGCGATGTTAAGCGAACCGACGACGCCCGAGGCGATGACGAAGTCGTTGATCGGCTTGCGGTACTTGTCCCAGCCGGGCTGCACGCCCTGGAAGGTGCCGACAATGGCACCGGCATTGCCGGCGTTGCAGTCGGTGTCCCAGCCGGCCATGGTGGCAATCTCGGCGGTGCGCGGCAGGTCGCCTTCACCGTAGAGGATCGCCATGACCGTCACGCCCGCATTGGGGATGATGTGGCAGACGCCGGGGTAGCGGTCATAGCCCCACTCGGCGGTCAGCATGTCGCGGCAGGCGCGCCAGTTGTTGGGGTTGGCCTTGTGGAAGGCGATCACCGCAGTGGCGACGCGGGCATAGGTCGAGCGTGCGTCGATGGTGGCAAGTGCAGCCTCGATGATCTCATTGATCGAGGTCGCCTCGAAGGCCTTGGCGATGGCCGCGGCGCAGAAGCGCGCGCCGTTCAGTCCCTCGCCGTCATGGGCGACGGATGCCGCGCGCGCCGAGGCGTCGGCGGCCTTTTGCGGCTCGCCGGGATGCAC
>NZ_JBFUKO010000475.1:0-4261 GCF_056400805.1 Aminobacter sp. P4_H6_2 | reverse complement strand
ATACGGATGCTTCGACCTGTTCGACTGTCTGGCCCCTACTTGGCGTGGGGGCGTGGCGTGTAGCCATCAGACTCGATGACGGGCAGGTGTGTCCAGCCGGCGTCGCCTGGTAGTCGTGACCATGCGCCAGCGGCGAGCACGCCGCCATCGACATGGATCGTCGTGCCCGATACCCAGCCCGACAGGAGCTCGGAGGCGAGGAATAGCGCAGCACCTGCCGAGTCCGCGCCCTCCCCAAACCGGCCGATCGGGAACCAGCGCTTGAGGTAATCGCGGTTTTCAGGCGGCACGCGCGGCGTCGCCACGATTTGTGCCGAATTGGTAGTCTCGGGCGCAATCGCATTTACACGGATACCATGCTGACCGAGTTCGACGGCGAGGCTCTGAGTAAAACCGGTAATCGCCGCCTTGAAGGCAGAATAGACCACCGTCATCGGGATGCCGCGAAAAGCCTCGATGGTCGAGACGTTGATGATGCTCCCACCTGAGCCACTTGACCGTATCAACGGGATCGACGCCTTGCTCATATGGAACATGTGCAGCAGATTGACGCCGTAGAGCGCTTCCCACTCTTGTTCGGTAGAGTGTTCGAACGCGGTCTTGTAGCCGAGATAGTCGCCAACATTGTTGACCAGCACATCGAGCCTGCCAAAGCGATCCTTGACCGCCTCGATCACCCTGGCGACATCGGTCGCCTTGCGTACGTCCGCCTCGATGACGAGATGCTCTTTGCCAAGCGCCTCGCGAACCGATGCGACGCGCGCGGGCTCGATCTCCGCGATCGCGACCTTCATGCCGGCACGGGCATAGAGTTCGGCCGTGGCGCGGCCAATACCGGCGCCGGCGCCGGTCACCAGCGCTACTTTTCCTGCCAGTCCAAGGATCGAGATTTCGTCGGGCATGCTGTCCTCCGCAGTCTGTAAGTCGATGTCGCCCGGCGCATTTCGGATCGGGCCCATGAAACGCTCACTAGTTCGGCGTTTCCTGCGCCTCATAGGTGTGAGTGCCAACCACCGTTAGGGCACGGCGGGCGAGCTTCCAACCATCGGAGGTGCGGGCAAAACGGTCCCGATAGCGGATGGTCATTTCATAGCAAAGGTAGTGTCCGGCCGGATCGCGGGAGTAGTGCCGTGCGATGCAATAGGTCTCGCCCTCGGCCCCGCCCTCGATCGGCTCGATGATCTGGTTGAGCACGGCATGGAATGTTTTGAGATAACGGCCCGCGACCATGGCCGGAATGCCGCACAGTTGTTCGCAGCCCTCGAATTTTCCGCGCGGGGATTCTACGACACCGTCAGGTGTGAACTGCGCGGCGAGCAAGGCGCCGTCGCCGCTGTCAACAGCATAGGCGTAGCGTTCGGATACGCGTCTGAGCGCCATCGCCATAAGCAGCGCTGCTTGATCGTCTGCCATGCCGTTCTCCCGAATTCGCGTTACTCGCCGGAGACCTGCGCAAACACCTCGCGGATGGCGCGCTGCACGTCGTTGCGGCGGTAGCCAAGGCGTTTGGTTTCATCGACGTCTGGCTCGTAGGCAAGGACATTGCMACGTCCCGGCACAATGAACATATCAGGCAGCAGCGGATGTTCCTCGTTGCGCTCGTCGACACGATGCGGGTTACCGACGGCATCGAACAGCGCCTGGAAATACTGTTGGAAGGTCAAGTTCTCGTCACCGATGAGATAGGCCTTGCCGCTTTCGGCGTCCTGGAACGCCCCCCAGATGGCTTCTGCAAGCGACTGCACCGACATGTAGTTGGTGCCGCCCGGCGGCGCAAAAATCGGCAGGTCCAACTCGCCGCGCGCATAGGCCATCAGCGTCTCGTAGCGCTTGGTCGGCTATCCCTTTACATACCCGACGATGGAAGGTGGGTTGAGCGTCGAGACATTGAAGTCGTCGGTCGCCAGTGCGCGCACGCCCTCGTCTGCGAGGCTGCGGCCGCGCACATAAGCGTTGGTTTCGACCAGGTTCGGCATGACCTGATGATAGTAGCTGCCGATATGGACGACGCGGCGGACGCCTGCCTTGCGCGCCAGTTCGACAAAGTCCGGAACGCCCTCGATCTGCATCTTGGTCCAGAACTCGTTTTCGTCGACACCCTTCGGCAAGTGGCGGATATCGTTGCCTGCTGCAAACAGGATGCCGTCAAACGGCGCGAGATCGTCCGCCGAGAAATCACCCTTGGTGTAGTCGCCATAGATGGTCGGATAAGCGGCCATCGGCGTGTTTTCGGGCGCCGGCTTGCGTGCCGCCAACACAACCTCGTTGCCTTGCTCCTTGAGATAAGCCGCAGTGTGGCCGCCGATCATGCCCGTGCCGCCGACGATAAGGATTTTCATGCGCTGTTCCTGGGCATTTTCAATTTGCTGCACGGCACGATAGGCAGCCTAGCCGGAGAGACATCGTCCGTATCGACTAACAAAGTCCTGGAGGGCTTCGTCGCAGTTTTAAGCAGGGCGAGCGTTGATGCTTCGACAGTTGCGAGAATTTGCTTCACCTGAAATCAGCCAGCGCGATGGCGTCGAAGCGGCTCTAATTTGTGGGAAACCCACGTTCGCTCGAGTGGGTCTTAGTGCCTCAATCAGGGCGCCAACACGGGAGGAATGGGTTGCGGAAACCCAGACAGCAGTGTGCGCAGGTTTTTGCCAATGGCAGTGCCAGCTTTGTCCCGTCTATGGAGACGGTCAGGAAGCCACACGAAAGCGGGCGCCGACGCCTGTAGCGTGTCGGCTGGCGAGAAGGCCAAGACATCCACCAGCCGATGAGTAAGGCAAAAGCAACCCGCAATCCGATACCACGATTTGCTTTGCCTATGCTAGCAGATCAATTAGAACGTAGCGTCGAGGCGCAGGAAACTGTTGAAGCCGCCGCCGTTGCCGAAATCGTCGAATGTGTCGCCATCGAAATAGTTGAGGGCTAGTTTTGCATTCAGGTTCTCGACGATTTTGTAGTCGACGACTGCTCCGAGTGAGTAATCGTTAGCGCCGCCATCCGGGCGATCGTTCAAGTTGTCGTCATGCGCATCGCCGAAGTACTGACCGCCGAAGCCGACCGACAGCTTCTCGTTGACCTGGTATTTCAGGTAACCAGCGAGCGTCCAGGCGTAGCCATGGTAAGGACCGACTGCTGCCAGGGTTTCGGTGCCACCGATAGCGTTGACGGACCAGAAGGTCGGACCCGATTCGTAGCCGGCCAGAACCTGCAAGGTGATAGCGTCGGTCGCCTTTACGTTGCCGATCGCCTTGAGGGCGAACTCACCGTAGGCATCGTCATAACCAGCATACAGATTGAGAGAACCCCAGCCCTGCGTGATCGCAACCTTGCCGGTGACCAACGGGACGTAGTCGAAGTTGTCCGACTCTTCTTCCRGGCCCATCGACACTGCAATGCCGTTGCCGGCGTCGAACGTGTAGCGGATCTGGTTGATGCGTGTGCCACCGCCCGAGTCGAACTCGCCAAGGAGGTCGCCGTCGAACAGGGTGTCGGCATGACCGACGAGCAGGCCGCCGAGTTCGAAGTAAGCAAAACGGAGAGCCGTGCCGCTTTCGCCCTTAACGCCTCGCCAGTATTCGCCCGGCTCACCCTCAACCCGACCAGCGCCCGGAGTGTTGGTCCAGCCGCCATTGCCTTGGATGCTCGCCTGGAACTCGATGTAACGACGGAACGTGCCGTATTCGGTTTCCGAACGGGCATCGAACTTCAGACGCATAAGTGCCTGCTTGTTCCAGCCGTTATCACCGATGTTCTGGGCCCAGTCGATCTGGTAACGAACGAGGCCGCCGATCTTCAGGCAGGTCTCAGTGCCGGGGATGTAATAGAAGCCTGCACCGTAAACGTCGCAGATGCGAACGTATTCCATGGGCTCCGGCTCAGCGACGACAACAGCGTCGGCCGCACGAGCGCCGGAGACTGCGAGCAGAGCCGCAGCGGAGCCGAGAAGAAGGCTCTTAATATTCATTTCCTGATTCTCCCAAGTCAATTCTAAAAACGGGTCTGACATTCTGGAGACAGCGACCCTTCCTGTCCTCAGGCCCAAAAGTCTGATGCTCCCACACCGTCCCTGGTCGAACCGACATCGCCCATTTGAAACAAACGATCAACAAACATTGCCAGATTTTATTAGATACCTCGATTATCTTTTGCTAACTGTTGCAGTTCCGATACAAATCTATATTTCTGTACTGTACATATCGTCTAACCAGTTCAGATTGTGCACTTGCAATGCATTTTTGTTCAAATTGTGCAATAACAAACCTGAAAT
>NZ_JBFUKO010000474.1:0-4264 GCF_056400805.1 Aminobacter sp. P4_H6_2 | reverse complement strand
GGCCTTCCACGTCCGGTCAGCCGTGACAATGGTGCCGTTTCTGATGACTTTGGTCATTCTGCAGTTCCCCTATTCTAGCCGCGCTTCTTTTGAGCGCTTTGGCCGTGTTTCAGATCATGTAAGGACAGCCCCTTGGACGAACAACGCAAAGCACCTCTCCCCGAGACGGGGAGAGGTCAGATGCGCAAGGGTATGAGCCCAAAAACTCACTCCACGATCCCTGCCGTTTCCAGGACCGCGTGGAACAGCACGTCGCAGCCGGCGGCGGCCCATTCCGGATAGATTTCCTCGTCTTCGTTGTGGCTGAGCCCGTCGACGCAGGGGCAGAAGACCATCGCCGTCGGCGCCACGCGGTTGATCCAGYAGGCGTCGTGGCCGGCACCCGAAACGATGTCGCGATGGCTGTAGCCAAGCCGGTCGGCGGCATCACGCACCGCCTTGACGCAATCCTTGTCGAAGGCGACCGGGTCGAAATGGCCGACCTGCTCGATCTCGAAGGAAATGTCGAGCGCCTCGCAGATGGTTGCAACGCCCTCGCGGATGCGTCCGTCCATGGCGTCGAGCACTTCCTTTTCGGGCGAGCGAATGTCGATGGTGAAGACGGTGCGCCCGGCAATGATGTTGCGCGAATTCGGATAGACTTCCATGTGGCCGACAGCACCGACCGCGTCGGGCTGGTAGTCCATGGCAATCTCGTGCACCAGTTCGGTCACCCGCGCCATGCCAAGGCCAGCGTTGCGGCGCTTGTACATCGGCGTGGAGCCGGTGTGCGCTTCCATGCCGGTCAGGCTTACCTGCAGCCATTTCAAGCCCTGGCCATGGGTGACGACGCCGATTTCAATCTCTTCGTCCTCGAGGATCGGTCCCTGCTCGATATGCAGCTCGAAGAAGGCCTTCATCTTGCGCGCGCCGACCTTCTCGGTGCCCTTCCAGCCGATGCGCTCCAGCTCATCGCCGAAGCGCTTGCCATGCGCGTCCTTGCGGTCGTAGGCCCAGTCCTGCTCATGCATACCGGCGAACACGCCAGACGCCAGCATGGCAGGGGCAAAGCGCGTGCCTTCCTCGTTGGTCCAGTTGGTGACGACGATCGGATGCTTGGTCTTGATGCCGAGGTCGTTGAGCGAGCGGATGACTTCCAGGCCCCCGAGCACACCCAGAACGCCGTCGAACTTGCCGCCAGTCGGCTGCGTGTCGAGATGGCTGCCGACATAGACCGGCAACGCTTCTGGGTCGGTGCCTTCGCGGCGGGCAAACATCGTGCCCATCTCGTCGATGCCCATGTCGAGCCCGGCGGCGTCGCACCATTTCTTGAAGAGCTTGCGGCCCTCGCCGTCTTCATCGGTCAGGGTCTGGCGGTTGTTGCCGCCGGCAATGCCGGGGCCAATCTTCGCCATCTCCATCAGCGAATCCCACAAACGCTCTGAATTGATTCGCAGATTCTCGCCTGGGGCTGCCATGTCGATTAGTCCTCTCATTCCTTGTTATGCCCGGAAACGCCAGCGGTTCCCGACGCCGCATCTCCTTCGTTTGGCTTTCGCCGAAGAGCCCCGCGCAACATGGTGCGGGACTCCCTTGTTCGTCGGAGCAAAACCCGGAGAGCATGGAACGCGCTCCGGGATCAAGCTCTCAAGTGTCGCGCATCCACTCGGACGCGCGAGCAGCCTCAGTCGATCATCCTCAGCACTTCGCGGACGTGATCAATCAGCTCGTTGATCTGGCCCTTGGTGATGATCAGCGGTGGCGACAGCGCGATGATGTCACCGGTGGTCCGGATCAGCGCGCCGCGCTCGAAAGCTTTCACGAAGGCCGAGAACGCGCGCTTGCTCGGGCTGCCGGCAATCGGCTGGAGCTCGATCGCGCCGATCAGGCCGATGTTGCGGATGTCGATGACGTGCGGCTCGCCCTTGAGCGAATGCAGCGCATCTTCCCAATAAGACGCAAGCTCCGCACCACGGGTCAGCAAGCCCTCTTCCTTGTAGGTGTCGAGCGTGGCGAGTGCCGCGGCCGACGCGATCGGATTGCCCGAATAGGTATAGCCGTGGAAGAACTCAATCAGATGTTCCGGCCCAGTCATGAAGGCGTCGTGGATTTCCTTCTTCACGAACACCGCGCCCATCGGGATGACGCCGTTGGACACACCCTTTGCAGCGGTTATGATGTCGGGAACGACGCCGAAATAGTCGGCGGCGAACGGCGTACCCAGACGACCGAAACCGGTGATGACCTCGTCGAAGATCAACAGGATGCCGTGCTTGGTGCAGATCTCGCGCAGCTTCTGCAGATAGCCCTTCGGCGGGATCAGCACGCCGGTGGAGCCTGCAACCGGCTCGACGATGACGGCCGCGATTGTCGAGGCGTCATGCAGCGTGACGATACGCTCCAGTTCGTCGGCAAGCTCCGCGCCATACTCCGGTTCACCCTTGGTGAAGGCGTTCTTGGCAGGCAAGTGGGTGTGCGGCATGTGATCGACGCCGCCGAGCAGCGTGCCGAACATCTTGCGGTTGGTAACGATGCCGCCAACCGAGATGCCGCCGAAATTGACGCCGTGATAGCCGCGCTCGCGGCCGATGAGCCGGGTGCGCGCGCCCTCGCCCTTCACGCGCTGATAGGCGATCGCCATCTTGAGCGCGGTGTCGACCGATTCCGAGCCGGAATTGGTGAAGAACACATGGTCCATGCCCTTGGGCGCGATGTCGACGAGGCGGTTCGCCAGTTCGAAGACGATCGGGTGGCCCATCTGGAACGCCGGGGCGTAGTCGAGCTCGGCGGCCTGGCGCTGGATCGCCTCGGTGATCTTGGGCCGGCAGTGGCCGGCATTGACGCACCACAGTCCCGCGGTGCCGTCGAGGATCTTGCGGCCGTCGCTGGCCGTGTAATGCATATCCTTGGCCGCAACCATCATGCGAGGCGCCTGCTTGAACTGCCTGTTCGAGGTGAACGGCATCCAGAATGCGCTGAGATCGTTGGGCGTAACTTTTAGCCTGTCCGACATGACCAAGCTTTTCCTTTCTTCCCCTGTTTCGGTACGGCCAACGCTTGGTCTTCGGTGCGTTTTTGTGTTACGCAATTTTTTGACCGATTGGACAAACGTTAGCACCGCCGCTTTGGCGGTCAAGGGATTACTACCGGAAATGCGGCTTCACCGGCGCGCTCCACAGGTCGGCAAGAACTGGTCCAGCGGATTGGTCCAGAGCGCTCTGTCGCCCACCCTCGAATGCGGGACGTCATGACGATGGAAGGCTCGACACCGCGTGCACGTACCCGCATCCAGCAGGAGAAGCGCGAGGTCATCCTCGAAGCCGCACTCGAGGTGTTTTCCACAAACGGCTTTCGCGGCTCGACCATCGACCAGATCGCCGAAGCGGCGGGCATGTCGAAACCCAACCTGCTCTATTATTTCCGCCGCAAGGAAGACATCCACGAAACGCTGATGCACCGGCTGCTCGACACCTGGCTGGCGCCGCTGAAGGAGCTTGACGATATCGGCGATCCGATGACGGAGTTGAGGAGCTACATCAGGCGCAAGCTCGAGATGGCGCGCGATTTCCCCAGGGAAAGCCGGCTTTTCGCCAACGAAATCTTGCAGGGCGCCCCGCGCATCATGGCAATGCTCGAAGGCGAGCTGAAAACGCTGGTCGACGAAAAGGTCGAGATCATCAAAGGCTGGATGCGCGCGGGCAAGGTTGCCAAGGCCGACCCTTGGCACCTCATCTTCGCCATCTGGGCGACGACCCAGCACTACGCTGATTTCGACGTCCAGGTCCGTGCGGTGCTTGGCACCGACCGTGGCGGCGAAGGCCGTTTCGAGGATGCGGCACGATTCCTCGAACAGCTTTTCGTTGAAGGGCTTAGGCCAAAGACCTGAATCGGTTTCTTCGCCGGTTTACTGCCCAGCCGCGATCACCAGCAAGAAGCTGCCGGCCAGAGCAACATTGCTGACGACGCCGTTGATGCGCGAAGCGCGATCAGGGCCGGAATAATCCCAGAAATTGTGAAACATGACGGTCGCAACGAGCAGGAATGCGATCAGGGCCGCTGCGGCAAATGCCATCCAGGGACCAGCAATCAGCAGCAGCCCGGCCACTAACTGGAGCACGATGCCGGCCCACAGGAACAGTCGTGCCTGTGGCACGCCACGCGCGGTCATCATGCTGGCAAGAAACGTCGCGTTGGCGATATTGCGCAGGCCCGCGAAAACAAAGGCGCCGCCAAGAAGCAGGCGGCCTGCAAATGCCAGTGTCGAAATGTCGAACATAAATCCCCC
>NZ_JBFUKO010000473.1:0-4274 GCF_056400805.1 Aminobacter sp. P4_H6_2 | reverse complement strand
GCCGTCAGAGATTGGCGACGTCATGCCACGCGCGCCCAACCAGTCTGACCAGCACATCATGGCGCTGCCGCTTCGCGAGGCACGCGAGATGTTCGAGAAGGAMTAYCTSATCGCCCAGATCAACCGCTTCGGCGGCAATATCTCGAAGACGGCGGAGTTCATCGGCATGGAGCGTTCGGCCCTTCACCGCAAACTCAAGTCGCTTGGCGTCTAGAACATGATTCTGAAAGCCGAGACTCGGATGGAGCTCCATAAGAGTGCCGTGCCAGCCAGACAGGATAGACGTCCCACATGCGCGTGATCATCTGTGGGGCGGGGCAGGTCGGCTACGGTATCGCCGAACGATTGGCTGCGGAAAAGAACGACGTTTCGATCATCGATACGGCACCCGAACTGATCCATTCGGTGCGCGATCAGCTTGATGTGCGCGGTTTTGTCGGTCACGGCTCGCATCCGGAAGTGCTGGAGGCGGCCGGCGCGCAAAACGCCGACATGATCATCGCAGTGACGCTTTTCGACGAGGTCAACATCGTCGCCTGCGAAGTGGCGCATGCGCTGTTCAACGTACCGATGAAGGTCGCGCGCATCCGCTCGCAATCCTACCTCCAGCCACACTACCAGGACCTGTTTTCGCGCGACCATCTACCGATCGACGTGATCATTTCGCCGGAGCTTGAGGTCGGCGAGATGGTGCTTCGGCGCATCTCGCTGCCCGGCGCCACCGACGTGGTTCGATTTGCCGAAAACCACATCATCATGGTGGCGATCGAGTGCCTGGAAGATTGCCCTGTCATCAACACCCCGCTGGCACAGCTCAGCGAACTGTTCCCCGATCTGCCATCGACGGTCGTCGGCGTCACCCGCAACGACCGCCTGTTCATCCCGCATTCGGCCGACCAGCTGGTGGCGGGCGATCTCGCCTATGTCGTGACGACCAAGGACCAGGTGCGCCGCACGCTTGGCCTGTTTGGGCATGAGGAGCAGGAGGCGACACGTATCGTCATCGCCGGCGGTGGCAATATCGGCCTGTTCGTCGCCCGTACGCTCGAACAGCGCCAGAGCCGCACCAAGATCAAGATCATCGAGGCGAACCGGGAGAGGGCGGTCAAGGTCGCCGACGAGTTGCGCCGCACGGTGGTGCTCAACGGCAGCGCGCTCGACCAGAAGCTTTTGATGGAGGCAGACATCCAGGATGCCGACCTTATGGTCGCGCTGACCAACAACGACCAGGTCAACATCCTGTCCAGCGTCATGGCCAAGCGCCTCGGCTGCAAGGGCAACCTCGCGCTCATCAACAATCCGTCCTATCAGGACCTGACCAAGCCGCTTGGTATCGACGCACATGTCAATCCAAGTGCCGTCACCATTTCGCGCGTGCTCCAGCATGTCCGGCGCGGCCGAATCAGGCAGGTGCACTCGATCCAGCGCGGTGCCGCCGAAATCATCGAGGCCGAAGCGCTCGAAACCTCGCCTTTGGTCGGCACGCTGCTGCGTGATCTGGAATTGCCCGACGGCATGCGCATCGGCGCGATTTATCGCGACGGCCATGTGGTCAAGCCGAGCGGTTCGGTGAAGATCAGGCCCAAGGACCGCGTCGTCATTTTCGCGCTCGACAAGGCGGTCAAGCATGTCGAGCAGATGTTCAGGGTCAGCCTCGAGTTCTTCTGATCTGGACCAGCCATTTGCACATTGCCGCACCGCGCAAATCGTCTAGAACGCCGTAGAATCTCGAGGGTACGAAAACCATGCCGCGCATTGCCTATGTCAACGGGCGCTACGTCGCCCATTCGGACGCCTTTGTGCATATCGAGGACCGCGGCTACCAGTTCGCCGACGGCGTCTACGAGGTCTGCGAGGTGGCACGCGGCTTCATCGTCGATAGCGTCGGGCACCTTGACCGGCTCGACCGCTCGCTTTCCGAACTCAGGATCGACCGGCCGGTCAACCGCGCCGTTCTCGTGCACATCATGCGCGAAGTCATTGCCCGCAATCGCGTCCACAATGGCATGGTCTATCTGCAAGTGACGCGTGGCGTAGCACCCCGCGACCACGTCTTCCCAGCCAACGGCACGCGTCCCGCGCTGGTGGTCACCGCCAAGCGCACCGATCCGGCGGCCGCCGCCAAGCGGGCGAGCACGGGTATCAAGGTGATCACCGTGCCGGAAAACCGCTGGGACCGCGTCGATATCAAATCTGTCGGGCTGCTGCCCAACGTGCTGGCACGCCAGCAGGCCAAGGAAGCCGGCGCCCAGGAGGCATGGTTCGTCGATGTAGACGGCAAGGTCACAGAAGGGGCTGCCACCAACGCCTGGATCGTCACCAAGGACGGCAGCCTGGTGACCCGGCCTGCCGACAGCGGCATCCTGCGCGGCATCACCCGCACCACGCTGTTTGCGGTCGCCGACAAACTTGGATTGAAGATCGAGGAGCGCGGTTTCACCGTCGATGAAGCCAAATCCGCGCGCGAAGCCTTCATCTCGGCGGCAACCACGCTGATCATGCCAATCGTTGAGATTGACGGCCAGCCGGTCGCCAATGGGCACCCCGGATCGGTGGCCCTTTCCCTTCGGGAAGCCTTTTTTGACGTTGCGGAAAAAATCCAAGCCTGATAACCGCTTGGGCGTAAATGGTTAAATTCATCTCGTTCAGCTTGCCGCGMATTGTGGCAAGGGGGTGTTTGCTGGCTTGACATGAGCTGAGTAATTTGGCGCATTGGCAGCAGACAGGGATCGGCGAAAGAAAAAAACAATGGCGGAACGATCGCAGAATCTTCAGGACCTATTCCTGAATTCAGTTCGCAAGAGCAAAAACCCACTCACCATTTTCCTCATTAACGGCGTGAAATTGACCGGAGTCGTGACCTCCTTCGACAATTTCTGTGTTTTGTTGCGCCGTGACGGGCACTCCCAGCTCGTCTACAAGCATGCCATCTCCACGATCATGCCGAGCCAGCCGGTTCAGATGTTCGATGGCGAGGAAAGCCAGGGCGCCTGATTGGCACGCGACAAACACGCCGGCACAAAGGCCGGTGAGAGCAATGGACCCGAATCGGTAGGGGGCGACAACGCCCCCACCCGTGCGATCGTCATAGTGCCGGTGCTCACGCGCCAGCCCAAGGGTGACGACGACAGCGCGCGTCCACGGCTGCAGCGTTCGGCCGAGGCTCGCCACGACGAAGCCGTCGGACTGACCCGCGCCATCGATCTCGAACCCGTTCACACCGCGATCGTAACCCTCAACGACCCGCGTCCGGCGACATTGCTGGGCAGCGGCAAGGTCGAGGAATTCGCCGCGATCGTAAAGGAGCGCGGCGCGGAACTGGTCATCGTCGATCATCCGTTGACTCCGGTGCAGCAGCGCAACCTCGAAAAAGAGATGAACGCCAAGGTGCTCGACCGCACCGGGCTGATCCTTGAGATTTTCGGCCGGCGCGCCCGCACCAAGGAAGGCACGCTTCAGGTCGAGCTTGCCCATCTCAACTACCAGAAGGGTCGGCTTGTCCGCAGCTGGACCCACCTTGAGCGCCAGCGCGGCGGCGCGGGTTTCCTCGGCGGCCCCGGCGAAACGCAGATCGAGTCCGACAGGCGCGCGCTGCAGGAAAAGATCATCAAGCTGAAGCGCGAGCTGGAGACGGTGGTTCGCACGCGTGACCTGCACCGCTCCAAGCGCCGCAAGGTGCCGTTCCCGGTCGTCGCCATCGTTGGCTACACCAATGCCGGCAAATCGACTTTGTTCAATCACCTGACCGGTGCCAGCGTGCTGGCCGAAAACATGTTGTTTGCAACACTCGATCCGACCTTGCGCCGGGTCCGGCTGCCGCACGGCACGCCGATCATCCTGTCCGACACCGTCGGTTTCATCTCCGACCTGCCGACGCATCTGATCGCGGCCTTCCGGGCGACGCTCGAAGAGGTCATCGAGGCGGATCTGGTGATCCATCTGCGAGACATTTCCGACCCCGACACAGCGGCCCAGGCCAACGATGTCGAGCGCATCCTGTCCGATCTCGGCGTCGATGCGGCAGACACAGATCGCGTCGTCGAGGTCTGGAACAAGATCGATCAGCTCGACGAGGGCAATCGCGAACGGTTGCTTTCCGACAGTGCCGACGGCCGCAAGACGCCGCCGATCGCGATTTCGGCCGTCACAGGCGAGGGCATTTCGACCCTCACCAGCCTGATCGAGCAACGCGTTTCGGGCGAGCTGGAGTCCATCGAAGTTACGCTTGCGCCAAGCCAGCTCGGGCAGATCGATTGGCTCTACCGCAATGGCGA
>NZ_JBFUKO010000472.1:0-4324 GCF_056400805.1 Aminobacter sp. P4_H6_2 | reverse complement strand
GCTCAACTATCCAGAGCTCGTCAAGATGATGAGCGACGATCTCGAATGGACACAGGACTTTGGCGACGCTCTCGCCTACCAGCAGAAGGACGTGCTCATCGCCATCCAGCAGTTGCGGGAGGAAGCGGTGGCGAAGGGCGTCATCAAAAGCGATGACAAGATGAAGGTGGAGACGTCCGGCGACAACATCATCATCCAGTCGGCGAGCAGCGAAAAGGTCTATGTGCCGCGCTACGAGCCGGAAATGCTGTACCAGCCGGGCTACGTTGCGCAGCCAATCACCTACTATCCCGATCCCTATCCAAGCTACTGGTACCCTACCGCGACTTTCTTTGCGGCGGCGGCAACCGGAGCGATATGGGCTGCGGCGGTCAATTGGGATGATTGGGGTATTTGGGGCGGTAACTGGAACGGCGGCGACATCGACGTCGACTGCAACAACTGCCTCAACAACATCAACGGCAAGCTCAACCTCAAGGACGTCGACTGGAAGAATGTCGACCGCTCGAAGCTCAATTTTGACAAGAGCCAACTGGCCAAATTCGATCGGACGAACGTCAAGAACAGGGTTGAGAATACCCGAGCAAACTCGATCGGCAACCGCGCGGCCGACATCAAGAGGAGCCAGTCCGCAAACCTCTCGAACCGAACAGCCAAGGCCACGGATATACGCAAAAGCACTCTTGAAGGGCTGAAGAACAGGCCTGGCGGCGACTTGGCAAAGGCCCGGCCCGACATGCCGAGGCCGGCTGCGCGGCCAGGCAGCGGCGGCCGTGATATCGGAAAGGCGACCAACCAGCGGCCGGCCAACGCCAAACGCCCTGCCGGCAAGCCAAAGGTTGCAGCAAGACCTGACAATAGGCCCAAGAAGCCATCCGGGCTCGGCAATGTCGACCGCGGGAAGGTTGCTCAAGTACAATCCAGGCGTGGCCAACAGGCCATGGGCGGTGGCCAGCGCGGTGGTGGAAAGGCCGTTCAAAATCGCGGCGGCGGGCACAACCTGCATCGAGGCGGCGGCGGCGGACGATCCTTTAGCGGCGGCGGCGGGCGCGGCGGAGGGCGTGGTGGTGGCGGGCGGCGTTGAGAGCGGGAAAGGAGCAAGACCATGAACACGATCCTCAATCATCAATTCCTACGCTCGATTTGCTTGGCCGCTCTTGTCTCTGGCTTTGTCGCCACGGTACCGGCCGCGACGCGTGCTCAGGAGCAATCCCCGCCCGCGGCTCCTGCGACTGCGGCGCCCTCCGACGAAGATTACGGCATCTTTGCCTAYGAGGCGGAGAAGGAAGCGCCGTTCTTCGATGACTCGGCCCAGGCCGTTGACGCCTTGAAAGCCGCTTTGGCCGCTAATGATTTCGACAGGGTGGCAAAGCTGCTCGGCCTCGATGCAGACAAGCTCAAGTCAGCGGAAGGGATTATGGACACCTTCGCCCAGATTCGCGACGCTGCGGCCAAGCAGGTCCTCGTCGTCGATACGGACGGCGGCAAGCTCCTCCAGCTCGGCGACAAACTCTGGCCATTGCCATTTCCCCTGTTGAAGGGAGATGACGGAAAGTGGGCCTACGATGCCGAAGCGGGCCTGGAGGAGATCGTAAACCGTCGCGTTGGCCAAAACGAGCTGGAAGCGATTTCGACCATGCGCACCTATGTCGACGCACAAAATGATTACGCCTCGGAGGACCGGGACGGCGATGGCGTAGATGAATTCGCACAAAAACTGGTGAGTAGCGAAGGCGCGACCGACGGCCTGTACTGGCCTGCTACCCAGGAGGACGGAGAAAGTCCGGCAGGCGGCTTCGTCAAGGAGGCTGAACTTGAAAGCGCCAGCAAGGGTGAAGGTTATTTTGGCTATCGTTTCCGCATCTTGACCGGCCAAGGTGATAAGGTTGCGGGAGGCGCTTATGATTATATCATCAACGGCAACATGATCGCCGGATTTGGCCTGATCGCTTGGCCAGTCAAATATGCCGAAACCGGCGTGAAGACGTTCGCCGTGAATCAACAGGGCATTGTTTATCAAGTCGATCTCGGTCCCAGCACTGAGGACATCGTCAAGTATATTGACCGCTTCAACCCGGATGACAGCTGGGACGTCGTTAACGATTGAGCCGGTGGTTATTGGTGCAGCGGCGATGCCGGAACCGACGCCGACGCGGCCGCCAAGACAGCGCAAATCGGGGCGACAGCATGAGCTTGAGATCGATGGTCGTCTTCATGCCGGCGTTCGATCTCGTCGCCCGCAACCTGTACTTTCAGCTTCATGCCGTGCCGGAGCACATAGCGCGTCCGCCAGTAAATGCAGACAGATTGAAAACTGGCTAATATATGAAAATCTTCTAATATAATCCGGGCAACAAGGATCCCTTAAGTGGGCTTGTACCTTCACGTGCCAGCTGGCCTCACAGGCTACAAGYGGGACTGGGTTCGCAGTGATGTCTCGGCTGGGCTCGCGGTTGCGGCGGTCGGGCTTCCCAGTGCCATTGCCTATCCGGCGATAGCGGGGCTGCCGCCAGAGACCGGCATCTACGCCAGCATCGCCCCACTGGTCGCCTACGCGTTCTTTGGCCCCTCGCGCCAGCTCATCGTCGGCCCGGACGCGGCAACGATGACCGTGCTTGCGGCGACCTTGGTCGCAGTCACTGCAAGTATGCCAGCCGGGAGTGCGGTGGACCGCACGTCAATCGCGGCAATGCTGGCGCTCGGCGTCGGATTGTATTGCCTGGCCGCGTGGGTGCTTCGGCTCGGAGTGTTGGCGACATTCCTGTCGCGTCCCATCCTGACCGGCTTCTTCACCGGCGTCTCCTTTTCGATCCTGATCGGGCAGATCAAGCGTTTCACCGGGGTAAGCATCGAGACAGAAGGCCTGCTCAGGCCCATACTCGAGCTTCTCAGCAAGGCGAACCTGATCCACTGGCCCTCCCTTGCGCTGGCCCTGGCGATGTTCGGCCTATTGCAGGGGGTGCGGATCACGCGCTTTCCGGTGCCCGGGCCGGTGCTGGTCGTGGTGCTGTCGGCGGTGCTTTCAGCCGTCTTCGATCTTCAGGGACACGGCATTGCCGTGGTCGGCGATATCCCGACCGGCCTGCCGTCCCTGACATTGCCACATGCCGCCGGACTTCCTTTCGAAACGCTGGCGCTTGGCGCCGCGGCTATTTTCCTCGTGAGCTACGGCTCGGGCATCATCACGGCCCGCAGTTTCGGGGCAAAAGCCGGCCAACCAGTCGACCCCAATCGCGAGCTCATCGGATTTGGCGCTGCAAACCTGGCTGCGGGGCTCTTCGGTGCCTTTCCGGTCACGGCTTCCGACTCGCGCACGGCCGTCAACCTGACTATTGGCGGCCGCTCGCAGGTGACCAGCATTGTTGCCGCGGCAGCGTTGATTGCGGCGCTGCTCTTTCTCGGGCCGGCCCTCAGGATCATTCCCATTCCTGCCTTGGGCGCGATACTTGCCGCGACCGCCATCAACCTGATCGACCTGGCCGCTCTGAGGCAGGTCTGGCGTGTCAGCCGCATCGAGTTCGTCTTCGCGCTCATCGCGATGTGGGGCCCGATCRGCCTTGGCGTCCTCAATGGCGTGGTCATCGCGATCAGCGCGTCGCTGGTCTTCATTCTGCACAAGCTGATGTACCCCCGCGATGCCATGCTGGGCCGGGTTCCGGGCCATGAGGGCTTCTACAAGCTGCATCGGGCGCCCGAGGCCTATCAGGTGCCCGGCATCGCCGCCTGCCTCATCCAGGGCAGCCTGCTATTCTTCAACACCGACTACGTCCAGTCCCGACTGCGATCCATTGCCGACGGACTGCCTGCCGACACGCGCTGGCTGGTGATCGATGCCAGCGCCGTTGCCCAGATCGACAGCTCGGCAGCGGAAATGCTGGGCGAGCTTTGCAACGAGCTTCGCGGTAGCGGTATCACCATGGGCATGGCGGAACTGCACGCCGAAGCGCGCGAACTGCTGCGTCGGGCCGGCGTCATCGAGCGCATCGGCCCCCACATGGTCTTCGACAATCTGGAGGACGCCTATAAGGCATTCGAGGCCCAGACCTCTGTATCACCTAGAGTTCACTGATTGGACGGAAAGGAGAAGAAGATGGGTAAAAACAAAGACAAGGACAAGGCAGCAAAGGACGAGGCGAACTCGGGAAGAAGCTACACGAAAGAACTCGCCCGGCTTCAGGTCGAGCTTGCCTATCTCCAGGCGTGGGTGAAAAAATCCGGGGCGCRCATCGCGATCATCTTCGAGGGTCGCGATGCTGCCGGCAAAGGCGGCGTGATCAAGCGCCTTACCGAGCGTGTCAGTCCGCGCGTGTTCCGTGTCGTGGCG
>NZ_JBFUKO010000471.1:0-4342 GCF_056400805.1 Aminobacter sp. P4_H6_2 | reverse complement strand
CCCTCGCTGATTTTATCGAGCGTCATCAGGGCGCGCAGCACCGTTGTCTTTCCCGATCCGGACGGACCTATGATCGTCACTCGCTCGCCCGGCATGACCTCTAGACACAGATTGTCCAGGACTGCCAACGACCCGTAGCGCTTTGAAACGGCTTCAAATCGAACAATTGGTTCCATGTTATGCACCCTTCAATTTGACGCGCTGATCAAGCAGCCGCACGGCGCCGCCGGCAACCATGCTGAAGACGAGGAAAAATAGCCCCGCTAGCGTGATCGGCTCGGTGTAGCGGAACGTGTCATTACCGATGATGCGCGCGGTTGCGACAAGTTCGATAACCGCTATGGCGAGCAGCACGGGCGTCTCCTTGAACATCGCCACGAAATAATTTCCGAGTGGCAAGATCACCGGTGGAATAGCTTGAGGCAGGATGATCCGCCAGTAAGTCGTCGYAAGCGGCATGTTCAGGGCGGTTGCCGCCTCCCACTGGCCGCGTGGCACGTTGTCGATCCCGGACCGGTATACTTCTGCGCAATAGGCTGAGTAGTGGACTCCCAGCGCGACAATCCCACAGGCAAAGGATGGCAACGTCACCCCCCATAACGGCAGGAAATAATAGAGCGCGAAGAGCTGTATCAGCAACGGGGTCGAGCGGATGAACTCGATGAACACCATGACCGGCACGGTTACGAGCGCCGTGCGTAGCGAGCCTAGAACCGCCAGCACCAGCCCGAGAACAAGCGCCAGGGCAAAACCGCCAAATGTCGCGGCAAGCGTGACAGTCGAGGCCATGGCGAGATCGGGAACGATGCCGATCGCATAATCCCAATCCCAGATCATGCCGAACGTCCCACCAAAAGACCCTGGCCGGCCAGCCGGGCCAGAAGCCTCATTCCGATCGTAATGAGCAGCCCTATCGCGAAATAGAAGAACAAGATGATGGTGAACACTTCAACCGTCCGATAGGTGGTCTGGTTGAGCTGGTATGCCGTATAGGTGAGGTCGGAAATACCGATGAACGAAACCAGGGCGGTTAGCTTGAACAACTGGAYGAACAGGTTTCCCCATGGCGGGATCATCAGCACGAACGCTTGCGGCAGGATAATGCGTCGCATTCGCGTCCAGGGCGACATGTTAAGTGCGATCGCCGCCTCATACTGCCCCTTCGGCACAGCGCGGACGGCGGCCTCTACCACCACGCCGCCATAGGCGCCGACATTCAGGGCGACGCCGAGAACGCCGGCGCTGAACGGATCTATGCGCGGACCGAACAGCGGAAGCACGTAGAACAGCCAGAAGAGCTGAACGAGCGCCGAGGTGCCGCGAAAGATCTCGACATAGGCAGCGGCCGTCCAGCGCACAGGGGCAAAGGGCGCCATTCTTCCGAGCCCACCCGCAAAGGCGAAGATAACCGATAGGATGGCTGCGCAGATCGTGATCTTGACAGTTGTCAGCGCCGCGTCCGCGAAGACCAACAGGCTGTCGGAGAATGGCGAGTTCGCAAAATAGACGCCACCCAGAATAAGTGTCGCGAGAAACAGGATGAAGAGTGCGCGGATCGACAAAGCAAGGGGCCTCCAAGGCGTGAAGACGGGCCGAAGCCCGCCTTGTCCGGTATGAGCTACAGACCTTTCGAGCAGAGTTCTGCTGTCGTCTTGTCCGGACGGTCATTCGGCGTAAAGCCCCAGCGGGCCGCCATCTTCGCGTAGCCCTCGCCGTCTTGCAGATAGCTGGTCTGGATCGCATTGAAGGCTTGGACGAACTCCTGGTTCTGCGCTTGTTCTGCAGCCTCGCCTTTGCGGAACGCTATCGCGCCGTGGCCTTTGTAAGTTTCGCCGGCGATTTCGGTGATCGAACCGGAACTCTCCACGCCCAGGAGTTCTCCAGCGCTTAACACGATGTCGGCAATGGCGAATGCCGACAGCGCAAATCCGTCGGCGCGACCGGACATTACCGCACCCAACCCCGCCGACTTGTCCCCGACCCGCAAAAGCTTTTCGTCTGGAACTCCATCCTTCAGCGCCAGTGTTTCTTCCGTGCCTCCCGCCAGGACCGCCCCTTCGGTCGTCGTGATATCCTTGAACGTTTTCAGTCCCTTGGGATTGCCGGTTTTGACGACATAGGCAGCGCCCTGACCGAATGTAGGCTCCGAAAAACCCAGGCTCACTGATGCTGAAAAAGCGGGATGAAGAGAATATTCTGCCTGCGAGTAAAGGCATGGATACGATTCGAGCCGTCCGGGGTGGAGGCGGAGTGGACTCCGTCCGACGGGCCACTCCTCGATTTCCTGGAGCGGTTGAGTTTGACAAAGGAAGCCTCCTGCAGATCAGGCATATGTCTCACATGCGCCGCCGAACTGGTTTCGGGCACTGTTGTCTATCCAGAAGGAATCAGCCCTCCCGATGAGGCGGCGACTGTCATCCTTTGCAGCGCAAGACCCGCGAGTGATTTGATCATCAGAATCTGACGGATGCTCGGATTGTCCATGTTCATGGCTGCCGCCGCCCTCCTGTGGCCTTGGTGCGTTGATGCCGTTTGAATGGTATCGGCACGCAGGGTTCAACGTAGCCGGGTCAGCTGATGCCATTCAAGTTCCACGAACCTCGCCGCCATCGGGTTCCAAAACACGCGGAACTTCGCCGGCGTCCCGTCGAGCCGCTCGGAGACGTCTTCGCCGATCCGCACTGGCATACAGTTGCCGCAGGGGCAAAGCGCGGCGACGGTCTCCGGCTCGATGATGATCTCGACGCGCTCCAGATGCTTCGGGAACGCCTTGCGCGGCCGCGCAGCACGGCGCTCGCTTGCCGGCTTTGCCGCTTCAAGCTCGGCCTCGATYGCGCCGAGCCCGGTCTGGACCTCGTCGAAGGCAAAGGCCTGCTGATCGACGTCGAGCTTTTCGGAGCTGCGGCCGAACTGGGGGTCAGGACAAGAGCAGTTCAAAATCCTGCGCTAAGACCGAACGGAGCGTGAACCCTCGTCGCGTATCCGCATGATAGTCTGGCGGCTTGTTGCGAACTTCCTGGCGACGGCCGAAACGCTCAGTCCGGCCGTCAGCTCGACACGCGCATCTTGTTTCTGCTTTTCGCTCAGGGTTGATGGGCGGCCGAGAATTTTCCCCTCTGCCTTGGCACGCTTAAGGCCGGATTGCGTCCGCTCGATCAACAGATCGCGTTCAAACTGTGCGACGGCATTGAGGACGTTCATGGTCATCGTGCCGGCCGAGCTGGCGAGATCAACGCCACCAAGCGCAAGGCAGTGAACCCGCACGCCGATTTCAGCCAGTGCCTTAACCGTTGAGCTGACGTCGATAGCATCGCGGCCGAGACGGTCAAGCTTGGTCACGATCAGAACATCGCCGGATTCCAGCCTGTCCATAAGCCGGGTGAACCCCCGCCTTTGAGCGATGGCGGTGCTGCCGGAAACCGTCTCGGTGATGATCCGGCGAGGTTCGACCAGAAAGCCTGCGGCCTGGATTTCCTGGATCTGGTCCTCAGTGGTCTGGCCCGTCGTCGAGACGCGGGCATAGGCGAAGGTGCGTGGCATAGGTTCAATTTCGTCCGAATAGGCTGTCCGGAACATCTCTCCTGTTCATTAGTGTGTCAATATAATTTGTGGACAGGCGGTTTTGCCCCTGTACGGAATCGAACCTTAACGTACAGGGCACGGTCATTGGTGCGCAAATGTAGGGAGTAGCAAATGGCCAAGCGGAAACTTCTCAAAGTTCAGGACCGGCAGGCGCTTTTCGATATTCCCACCGACGAGGATAGCTTGATCCGCCACTATTCCCAGTCACCGGCCGGCTCAAAATCGAGGTCCGCAGACGGGAGCATAGTCGGCTCGGCTTTGCGGTGCAGCTCTGCCTGATGCGTTATTGGGCCGCGCGCTGATGGCCAACGAGATGCCGCCCAAGGCGATGCTCAACTATATTGCCGAGCAAATTGGAGGGAGTTGTCAACTTAACGCAGTATAGCGCGTCTGGAGAGACTCCAGCCCGATTTTAGTCGTCATAAGCCTTTGATTTGCTTACGGCACGATTTTTCGCTTGACGAGTAGACGGCAGTAATTCTCGTTAAGTTGACAACTCCCGCGCCACAGATAGTGCGTCTTGCCCGCGATGGAGATCACGACCTCATCCATATGCCAAATATCTTGCCGCGAAGGTCGCTTGCGCGGCAGCCGGCGAGTAGTCCGGCCCGAACTTGATCCCCCAGCGGCGGATGGTTTCGTAAGACACCACAATCCCGCGCTCAAGCAGCATTTCCTCGACCAGGCGCAGGCTCAGCGGGAACCGATAGTACAGCCACACGGCATGAGCGATGATTTGCGGTGGGAAACGGTGGCGCTT
>NZ_JBFUKO010000470.1:0-4343 GCF_056400805.1 Aminobacter sp. P4_H6_2 | reverse complement strand
GTACTACACGAGCCAGCCGCTCGAACGTGGAAACATGAAGCTTCTTGAAGCGACCATGGAGGCCATGAACGCCGAAACCCAGTTGCTCTACTCGTCCGACTGGCCGCACTGGGACTGGGATTCGCCCGCGACCATCGATTCGATCCCGTTCCTCTCCGAACAGGCCAAGCGCAACATTCTCGGGCTCAACGCCGCACGGCTGTTCAAGCTGGACACGACACGCCGCAAGCCGCTCGCCGCAGACGTGCTCGCCAGTCGTCCGAAAACCTCATCGTAGTGGCACAGAACATGACAACATCCGAACATGACGCTGGTTTCAGCGCAGCTGCCGCAGCGATCGCCGCAGTGGCAGACGAAGCTCTGGCAACCCGAACGCTTGATAGCATCAGCGAAGCCGACATTGCCGTTGCGCTTGCCGCACTGGGACGACTTTACTCGGCCAAGGTGGAGAAATCCGACAAGGTTTTCCCGCCCGTCGCTCAGGACGCCCTCACCGCCACCGAGACGGCGGTCCTAGTCAGCGAATTGCTGCGAGCAGCCGACCTCAATGTCTTCGATCTGGCCATGTGGTTCAGGAGGGCGTCGTGAGCGCGCCGGCTATGGTGGCGGGTGCGTCGCGGCAGGTCGTTCTGGGCCGTCACGATGACCTCAAGACCCGGCAGCGCATGGTCGTCGAAGTGGATGGCGTCGGCATCGGCGTCTATTTCATCGGCGATGAAGTGCGGGCCTATCTCAACATTTGCCCGCATATGGGCGGGCCGGTCTGTCAGGGCAAGATCATGCCGCGCACGCTGGAGCAGGTCGCCGAAAACGGCAAGAGCCTGGGCCTCGGCTTTTCCAAAGACCAGTTGCACATCGTCTGCCCCTGGCATGGATTCGAGTTCGACATGCTGACCGGCCGTCACCCGATCGACAAGAATGTTGGGCTGACGCCTGTTCCGGTGCAGGTGAGCGACGGCGAGGTTGTGCTGACCGTCGGGGGACCTCGGCCATGACGGCAGTGCTGGAGACCGACGTCCTCATCGTCGGTGCAGGTCCGGTCGGGTTGACGCTGGGCATGATCCTGGCGCAGCGCGGCGTGGCCGTGACGCTGCTTGAGACGCGTCATCGTGGCGAGCCACCGAATGTGAAATGCAATCACGTCTCGGCGCGTTCGATGGAGATCCTCAGACGGCTGGGCGTCGCAAGTGCTGCCCGCAATGCGGGTTTGCCGGCCGATTATCCGAACGATGTTGCCTACCGCACCAGCATGGTCGGCAAGGCCATCACCCGCATCCCGATCCCCAGCCGGCGCGATCGCTACACGGCGACCGGCGGCCCCGATACGGACTGGCCGACGGCCGAGCCGCCGCACCGGATCAACCAGCTCTTCCTGGAGCCGATCCTGTTTGAACATGCGGTAGCGATGCCGGGCCTGACCGTGCTCAACCGCACCGAATACCTGTCTCACACCGAGACCGCTGATGGCGTTGAGATCAGCGCCCGCAATATCGACAGCGGTGAGCAAACGACGATCCGCGCCAGCTATCTCGCCGGCTGTGACGGCGGCCGCTCGCAGGTGCGCCGCGACATCGGCTCCAAGCTGGTCGGCGACGCAGTGGTTCAGCGCGTTCAGTCCACCTACATCCGCGCGCCCGAATTGCTCGGCCTGATGAACGACCAGCCGGCATGGGCGAGCTTTTCGCTCAACCCTCGCCGCAGCGGCAATGTCTACGCCATCGACGGCCGGGAAACCTGGCTGGTGCACAACTATTTGCGCGATGACGAGCCGGACTTCGACAGCGTCGACCGCGACTGGTCGATCCGCGAAATTCTGGGCGTCGGGCCGGAGTTCTCCTACGAAGTGATCTCGAATGAAGACTGGTTTGGACGGCGCCTCGTCGCCGACAGGTTCCATTCCAGGCGCGTGTTCATTTGCGKCGACGCTGCACATCTGTGGGTACCTTATGCCGGCTACGGCATGAATGCCGGCATTGCCGATGCGGAGTGTTTGGGCTGGTTGCTCGCCGCCTGCGTCGCCGGATGGGGCAAGGCAGGCATGCTCGATGCCTATGCCGCCGAGCGCCAGCCGATCACCGAACAGGTTTCGGTCTTTGCGATGAACCATGCGCACGCCATGGCCAAGGAGCGCCGTATCGTCCCCGCCGACATCGAAGACGACACGCCAGCCGGCGAGACGGCGCGCGAGACGCTCGGGCGCAAGATCTACGATCTGAACGTCCAGCAATATTGCTGTGGCGGCCTCAACTTCGGCTACTACTACGACCGCTCGCCGATCATCGCCTATGACGGCGAGGCACAGCCGGCCTATTCGATGGCCGATTTCACACCATCGACAGTGCCCGGCTGCCGCACGCCTCACATCTGGCTGGCGGACAAGCGCTCGCTCTATGATGCAATGGGGCCTGGCTACACCTTGCTGCGGTTCGACTCGGCCCGCGATGCCCAGCCTTTGAGGGCGGCGGCAGCGGCGCGCGGCATCCCGCTCCAGCTTCTCGACGTTGTGCCCAGCGAGCAAGGTTGCGGCCCTTACACTGAAGCCTTCGTGCTGTCGCGGCCCGACCGGCATGTCGCCTGGCGCGGCGAAACCTGCCCAGTCGATCCCGACGCCCTGCTCGACACAATCACCGGTGTKGCCGCCTCACTGAACTGAGGGAGCCTGATGCGACCTGTTTTGGAATTCTGGAGTTTCCGATGAAGATCATCGATTGTCATGCGCATATGGCGGTGCCACATCAGCTTCCCGCCTACAAGGCGAGCATCCTGTCGCATCGCGGCGCGCATGGCCGCAAGGCGCCGCCAGTCTCCAACGAAGCGCTGGAACAGGCGTTCAACCGCGTCGAGATGGCACCCATGGGCCACCTCGCCTGCCTTGATCAGGCCGGCGTCGACATACAGCTTTTGTCGCCACGCCCATTTCAGCTGATGCATTCGGAAGAGCCCAAGAAGCTCGTTCACTGGTATGTCGAATACGCCAACGACATCATCGCGCAGGAATGTGCGCTCTACCCCGAGCGGTTCTACGGCGTGGCCGGCCTGCCCCAGACCGGAGACAGCCCGATCACCGAGGCGCTGGCCGAGCTCGAGCGCTGCGTCAAGACACATGGTTTCCGCGGCTGCCTGATCAATCCGGACCCGTTTGAAAACAATGGCCGCATGGCCCCGCCGATGGGTGATCGCTACTGGTATCCGCTCTACGAAAAGCTGTGCGAGTTGGACGTCGTCGGGCATGTCCATTCGGCAAGTTCGCGGGCGCCCGAACGCGAGCCCTATTCGCTGCATTTCATCAACGAAGAAACCACGGCGGTCTATGGGCTGTGCAAGTCGACGGTGCTCGACGACTTTCCCGATCTCAAGATCCTGGTCAGCCATGGCGGCGGCGCGATCCCCTACCAGCTCGGCCGCTTCGATGCGACCACGGTGCCGCGCAATGGCATGTCCTCGTCGGGCGTGCGTTTCCGCGACCAGCTGCAGAAGCTCTATTTCGACACCGTGCTTTATTCGCGCGATGCGATCGAACTGCTGGTCAAGGTGGTCGGCGCTTCGCAGTGCCTCTATGGCGCGGAAATGCCCGGTGTCGGCTCGTCCATCGATCCGGAAACCGGCGAGACCTTCGACACCATCATCCCACACATCAACGGTCTGTCGTTCATCTCAGATGATGAACGCAAAGCAATCCTGGGCGGCAATGCCGCACGGCTTTTCAAGATCGAAGCCTGATCAACACCAGGTCACCTGAAGCGCAGCCTTAGAACAACATGGAGGCTACCCAATGGCGAAAATAGTCGGATTCATCTGCACGGCCCACGGGCCGCAACTGCACACCACGCCTGACAAATGGCTGCTGCGCGTCCAGTCGGACCGCACGCGCAAGCACCCGTTCCGCGGCGGCGTCTATTCCTTCGAAGAACTCTGCGAACTGCGCAAGCACGAAAACCTTGCGGCACGCAGCACCATGGAGGCGATGACCGCCAACTATGAGAAGTGCCACGCGGCCAGCGAACGCCTTGCCGACGCCTTCGACGCCATGAAGGCCGATGTCGCCGTCATATTCGGCAACGACCAGCACGAGATCTACGGCGAGGATTTGAGCCCGCCCTACATGATCTACTACGGCGACAAGATCCGCCATCATCMGGCCACCGAAGAAGGCCGCCGCCTGATGCCACCTGGAGTAGCCGAGGGCGAGGCCGGGCATGCGCCGGAAGAATACCGCGAATACGACACCGTGCCGGAACTGGCCAAGCACATCATCGGCAATCTGGTCGAAAACGAATTCGACATCACCGTGTCGCCCAAGCTGCCGACCCACAATCCGCGCACGACCGGCATCAGCCATGCCT
>NZ_JBFUKO010000469.1:0-4361 GCF_056400805.1 Aminobacter sp. P4_H6_2 | reverse complement strand
GTCTTGGGTCGGCGCTTGGTGCCAAGCGCAACTATCTTGGACAGAATCGGCAGCGAAAACGCAGCGGTCTTGCCCGAACCGGTCTGGGCGATGCCGAGAATGTCGCGACCAGCCAGCTGAGCCGGAATGGATTCGACCTGGATCGGCTTGGGCTCGGTGAAGCCCGCAAGCTGGGTAGCCTTGAGCAGAGCGCCGGTAATGCCGAGTTTGGCGAAGCCGTTCAGCTCCGCATTGATTTCATTCGTCAATATCTTCTTCTTTCGTGTGGCTTTCCGCCACAAACAACAATGGCGGCAGGGCGCAACCTGCCGGCCTCAATCTCTCGTGAAACGACAAGGCGGCGGACGACCGTCCGCTCGGCTGCGCTGTCGTGCCCGCTGGCCTCATGCCGCGGGTCTATTTCGCCGCCTTCCGTTGCCGGAAAGGGTGAAAACAGACGCAACCAGTCTCTCTTAGGAGAAAGCCGTAAGCCCGGCTCAAGCGCCTATGACGCCGCATATGGATGATTTGGCCACAAATAGCAAGCCCACCATGCTGCAACGCAACATGACAAATCGAACATTCGGACATCGATCTGCGTCAGACGGTGCCGACAACCTCGTTGAAAGTGTCCAGATCGACATAGAATATCCTGGTGATCGCAATGATCAGCTCGTCCCCCCAATAGCCGTGCGATTTCAATATGCTGACTGCGGTGAGTATGTCGACCGGTTCGGTCAGACGCCTCTTCATGCTTTCCTCGACAAACTGTTCCATCAGGCTGTCCCTTCGTCCGATTGCCCATACGCAATGAACACAGACCAGAACGTCCAATCAGAAGTATGGATCGCAGCTTGCGCGGAACTTGCCGGCGCGGCCGGCGATTCCATTCTTCGATCGGGGAGACACGGGAAAAGCGGCCGACTCACAAGGCCGCAGCAATGTTAGCACGGGCGCAGGACCGCGCTAGCGCTGAGAGGTATCCGGCCCGGCCGCCGCCGAAGGCCCGGTTGCGACATCGAGTGCAAGCCGCACCATTTCGGAAAATAATGCCTGCCGCTCGGCCGGATCAGTCTCCTCACCAGTCACCAGACTGTCGACCACGGTGCAGATCGATAGTGCCTTTGCACGAAAGCGGGCGGCAACAGTGTAAAGCGCGTTGGTCTCCATATCGACCGCCAGTGCGCCATGGGCTCGCACCCCGGCAAATCGCCCAAGCACGTCAGGATGGTAAAACACGTCGCTCGATGCCGTTTGGCCGACATGATGATCGAGGGCCAATTCTGCTGCCCGCGCCGCCGCGCGGCGCAGCAACTCGAAATCAGCGCTCGGCGCGTAATCATAAACGCCGAAGAACTGGCGATTGATGGCGCTGTCGCTGCTCGAGGATTGCGAGATGACCAGGCTGCGCAACTTGACGTGCTCGGCCAGGCCGCCGCAGGTGCCGACGCGGATCAGCGTCTTCACGCCGTAGGTCTCAAGCAATTCATGTGCATAGATGGCAAGCGAGGGCGCACCTATTCCGGTCGTCTGCACGCTTACCGGCATACCGCGGAATCTGCCTGTGTAGCCAAGTGCACCGCGCAGCCGGTTTACGCATCTGACGTCTTCAAGGAAAGTCGCGGCAATCCATTCCGCACGCTGAGGATCGCCAGGCAACAGAACGGCCTCGGCGTAGTCGCCTCGTTTTGCTTCGTTGTGCGGCGTTGTCTGCATATGTCCACCCCGACGACGCGCTTACCGGCATGATGGCACCATAAATGCCTGCGGGGAAGCGGTTCAAAAGGTCGGGCAGACCTGAACACAGCGTAGCTGTGCTGCCTTTAGCTTTCAAGCACCTCTTTGACGACCGTTGCCAGCTGCTTGAGCGAGAACGGCTTGGGCAGGAAACCGAACTGCGCGTCAGCGGGTAGGTTCCTGGCAAAGGCATCTTCGGCATAACCGGAAACGAAGACGAACTTGATATCCGGCTGGCGCTTGCGCAGCTCACCGAGCAACGTCGGCCCATCCATCTCGGGCATCACCACATCCGAAACGACAATGTCGATCTGGCCTTGGAGCTCATCGAATATCTCGAGCGCCTCCACGCCAGACGATGCTTCGTGAACGGTGTAGCCACGCGAGGTAAGCGCCCTCACGCCGCCCATGCGCACGGCATCCTCGTCTTCAACCAAAAGAACGGTCGCCGAACCGGAAAGATCCTTGGCGACATTGCTCGGTGCGGCCTCCGATTTGGCAAGTGCTGCTGCCTCGGCACCAGCTTTGGCTTCCTCCACCGACTGTGGCTTCACGACATGCCGCGGCAGGAAGATGCGGAATACGGTGCCCTTGCCGACTTCGGAGTCACAATAAATGAACCCGCCGGTCTGCTTGATGATGCCGTAGACCATCGACAGGCCAAGGCCGGTGCCTTTGCCGACTTCCTTGGTGGTAAAGAATGGTTCGAATATCTTCTTCAACACCTCGGGCGCGATGCCGCTACCGGTATCCTCGACCTCTATCACCACATAGTCGGCTGCCACCAGCTCGCGATAACCATAAGCCTTGGACTCTTCGGCCGGCACGTTCTTGGTGCGTACCACCAGGTCACCGCCTGCTGGCATCGCATCGCGCGCGTTGACCGCGAGATTGACCACCACCTGTTCGAGCTGGCCTATATCGGCACGTACAGGCCACAGGTCGCGGCCATGGTCCACCTTGAGCTTGATGCCGTTGCCGACAAGGCGCGCTACAAGAGTGCGCAGATCGGCGAGAACGTCGGTGAGGTTGAGCACTTCCGGACGCAGCGTCTGCTTGCGCGAGAATGCCAGAAGCTGCCTGACCAGCGATGCGGCGCGGTTGGCGTTCTGCTTGATGTTCATGATGTCGGGGAACGACGGGTCCGACGGGCGGTGATTGGTCAGCAAAAGGTCCGATGCCATGATGATGGCGGTCAGCACATTGTTGAAGTCGTGGGCGATGCCACCTGCAAGCTGCCCCACGGCCTGCATCTTCTGGCTCTGGGCCATCTGGTTTTCGAGCGCCTTCTGCTCGGTCGTCTCGACGGCATAAACGATCGCGGCCTCTTCGGCACCCTCAGCATCAGAACCGTCAGCCACCGCGTTGACGTAGAAGCGCATATGGCGCTCCTCATTGTCCGGCATCACCGTGTCGATGGGGGCAATATCGGCCTGGCGCTGATGCGCCCTTTGGAGGGCCGCAGCAAAAGCGGCTCGGTCGCGGTCGTGGATGACCGTGTCGAGACGCACCTTCCGATCCACGGCATCGCGGTCGACCACCGACGAGAACAGCGACAGGAACGGCGCATTGGTGCGCAGGATGCGCCCGTTGTGATCGACACCGGCAATCGCCATCGGCGTGGAATTGAAAAAACGGGTGAAGCGCACTTCCGAAGCGCGCAGCTGCGCCGACGAATCCTCGCCCTGGGTGCGGTTGAGCACGATCGTCCGCGTCGGGCCGTTGATGCCTTCACGACTGGCCGAGACGCGATGCATGAAGCGCACCGGCAATGCCTCGCCGTTGATCGTTGCAAGATCGAGGTCGATCACCGCATTGCGCGTCGTACCCGGATCGGCCTTGACCGAACGGACAAGCGCCATGCCGTCGCCGGCGACGACCTCGTCGAGGCTGATGGCTCCAGGCGTAAAACTTGCAAGGTCGATGCCGAGCCACTCGGCCAGGGTCGCGTTGACGTAGGTAATGCGGCCATCCTGGTCAGCCGAGAAGAATCCAGCCGGGGCGTGGTCGAGATGGTCGATGGCCTGCTGCAGGTCGAGGAAGAACCGCTCCTGCTCCGCTCTCTCAGGCGAAATATCGGCTAGCTGCCAAGCGTTTAGAGGCTGGCGCTGGCCTGGCACATTGAACGCGCGTGCCCGCACCCGGTACCAGCGTGCGCCGGGCGCAGCGCCTGGTCGAACGGATTGCGCGAGGCGGAATTCGCCGTCGCCCGGCTGGCCGTCACGCAAACCCGACGCCAGCTGCGAAATGGTCGCCGACGCCTCGGTCACGTCCGAGAGCAACCCTTCGACAGTCTTCAGGTCCGACGCCGTGGTCGCGCCTGTCATGTCGGCATATGCGCGGTTGGCATAAACGACACGGCCCTTGGCATCGGTTACGACAAGGCCCTGCGACATGGAATCGACAAAGGCCTTGGAAAGGCCATCTGAAGGCGAGCGCGGGGAAATCTGGACGAAGCCGATCGCGGTCGCAAAAAGGTAGCCAACGCCGATCATGGCGAGCACGCCAAGCATACCCATCAGAAATGGATCGCCCAGGCGCTCGCGAAAGATTCCAAAAACGATGGCAGCGCCGGTCAGAACGACGATGAAGATGATCAGCCGGGTGATGGCATCGGGGCGCGCCGCCTGATCCACGATCGGAAC
>NZ_JBFUKO010000468.1:0-4371 GCF_056400805.1 Aminobacter sp. P4_H6_2 | reverse complement strand
GACGCGTTCTGCTTCGGCTGTGCTGTAGGCGGGTGCCCTGCACCGGCTGCGGCGGGAATCTCAAAGCCTAGTCTGCTAGCCATCACTTGTCTGGAATCTCTGGGAAATTCGTGTTCAGTTGCGGCAGGCGTGTTGCCAACTCTAGCCTATATGGTCGTGGTGTTCGAGTTTTTCCACATGCGTCACGATAGCCTTCCACCGAAATGGTATCGTGAGGCTATGGTTCCATACTTAACAAATTGGCCGCCCGACGCATGAATCTCATCGCAATTGCCATAGCTGTCGTCGGAACGCTGGTCCTTGCCTCCCTGTTTGCGGTCTATGCCTATGGCCGCTTTGCCAAACGCGCGCGCGGCGCGCCGTCCCAGGCACTTGCGACGGCAGAAAACGAAACCCCGTTCGATTCGATGGTTGCCCCGCTATTGGCAAACCGCCCGCATCAGAGCGGGCTGGCACTGCTTTCCTCCAATCTTCATGCCTTTGCCGTCCGCGCCTATACCGCGCGCAACGCGCAGCGCAGCCTCGACCTGCAATATTACTATTGGAAGGACGACCTGACCGGCGGCCTTTTGGCGCGCGAGGTGCTCACCGCCGCCGATCGCGGCGTGCGCGTGCGGCTCATGCTCGACGACATCAACGCCAAGGGCTACGACCCGAACTACCTCGCACTCGACAGCCACCCCAACATCGAGGTTCGCCTGTTCAATCCGAGCTGGGCACGGGCCTTCGGCCTGCAGCGCGGCCTGGAACTTTTGCTGCGCGCGGTGAGGACGACGCGGCGCATGCACAACAAGGCCTGGATCGCCGACGGCCGGCTGGCCATCGTTGGCGGACGCAATATCGGGGATGCCTATTTCGACGCGTCCGAGGATTCCAATTTCCGCGACATGGACCTTTTGCTCGTCGGCGACGTGGTCGACCAGACGGAAGCCATCTTCGACCGCTTCTGGAACAGCGAGGCGGTGCTGCCGATCCGTCATGTCACCGGCATGGCGAAAGGCGACCTGCCGGCGCTACGCGTCCGCCTTGAGCGCACGGCAACCACCGGCCTCGCCGAGCCTTACATCCACCGTGTCACCGAGGAGAGCAGGCAATGGGCGTCGTCGGGCATGGGCAAGCTGCGCTGGACAAACGAGGCTGAAGTCGCCTCCGACCCGCCGGAAAAGGCCTATGGCGGAGGCCAGGACAGCTGGCTGATGACGGCTATCAAACCAATATTGGCTTCCGCGAAGCGCGAGCTGAAGATCGTTTCGCCCTACTTCATCCCCGGCGAGGCTGGCACCCATCAGTTGACGACACTGGCCAAGGATGGGGTTGCGGTCACCGTGTTGACCAATTCGCTCGCCGCCACCGACGTCGCTGCGGTCCACGGCGCTTATGTGCGATACCGCAAGCCGCTGCTGAAAAGCGGTATCGATATCTACGAATTGAAGCCCGACGACGAGCGCACCGACATGTCGCTGTTCGGCTCCAAAGGCGCGAGCCTGCACACCAAGGCGTTCATCGCCGATGGACAGGCAGGCTTCGTCGGCTCCTTCAACTTCGACCCGCGCTCCACCTCGCTCAACACCGAAATGGGCGTGCTGTTCCGCCAAAACGAGCTGGCCGGTGAAGTGGAAGCGGTGATCGCGGCACAGATCTCGCCGCGCGGCAGCTACAAACTTTCGCTGCACGGCGGCAGACTGACCTGGCGCGACCGTGCCGCCAACGGCGCACGCGAACTCACGCACGAACCACGCGCTAGCCTCCGGCGCCGCTTGCTGGCCAAGGTCATCAGCTATCTGCCGATCGAATCCCAGCTGTGAACTGACAAGCTCGGCCAAACACACCAATCGACGTCACATCAAAAGCCGCGCGCTGAACAAAAAGATGCAATGCAGGCGCAATGCGGCTCGCTCTTTAGATCGCCCGGCCGGTTCCAGAATTCCGCGGAACCGGCGCAAGCAGTCTAAAGGAGCGATCCCGTGCGACATGAATGGAAGCCGGAACTGGATCAGTGCGTCGCGCCGGTCCAATCATTGCCGGCACGCGCCGCGAGGCGGCCCTCGGTCTTCCTCCAGACGCTTGGCCTTGGTGCACGCGTCTCGCTCAAGCGCTCGGTGGTGTTTTGCCTGCGATTCGCCTGCCGTCCGGTCAGCACCTTTGGCTGGATAAAATTCCTCGACGATTTTTCGCGACTGCACTCACTCGGCCGTCCGCATGACGACCTGCTGCGCAAGTCGCTGGATGTCTTTTTTGTCCAGGGGATCCCAAGCCCCGTTCGTCTCAAGCTGATGACGGAGCATTTCCGCATCGCGGCCAAGATGCTGAGGCACGACGATCTCGCGGCCCTTTGGCGGGGCGAGCGCCTCGATCTCGGCAGCGTCAGCGGACGCGGCGAAAACTACAACATGCAGATGCTGCTGGCCGCTCATTGCGGCAGCCGTCACGAAGGCGTCTTCGCCCTCAAAATGTCGCGGGCGAGCGACGATTACAGCTTATGGACGGCCAGCTTCGTGCTTGTCCGTGGCGAAGACGGCGCCCCCAGCCTGGCGATCGGCGGCATGCAAGGCCCCAAGGGCACCGAGGCGAAGCGCTCGGTCATCTCCGCAACCCGTTGCCTTGGCGGGTTGCGGCCCAAGGATGCGATGTTGCTCGTGCTTCATGGCCTGGTTTCGGTGACCAATCCGCCGCACATCATGGCCGTTTCCAATGCAACGCATGTCATCAACCAGCGCCGCCGCAAACGCCGGCGGCTGATGCAGGCCGATCTGGACGAATATTGGACGGAGCGCGGCGGCGCACCCGCTGAACCGTTCGGTTTCCAGTTGCCAGCGCCAGCAGCGCCTCAAATCGACAGCCCAAACCGGCGCGAACAAAGCAAACGGGCTTTTTGGGACATCGGCATCGGGATTTGCAGTGCGTCGGGCAGAGATGCGGTTGCCCACTGGCACAAATGACGTTCCGCAAATATCCGAGGCCCTCAGACTCGCCCTTCCAATGTTACTCAATCGAAAACTGCCGATAGTTATAGATTGCACCATCCACTTCCCATCTGCCGATCGACAGACTGATCTCGCCTACCAGCTTGCGGCGGAGAGCGGTCGCGTAGTCTCCCTTGGCGGCAGGCGTGAGAACGAAGGCGTTCGGACCGCCTATGATATTCGCGGCAAAATAGCTGGCGAGATCATATTTTACCCCACGTAGAAGTGGCGACACAGCGATTGCATTAATTGTATACCCCTTCGTGATCGCCTGAATTCGGCTCTGCTGAACGGGCAAGCCGTCGTTGTTGGTGCCATTGGCAGAGATATCAATTATCTTTCTGGTCGCCGCTCCAGGGAACTGGTCGAGAAGTAGACTTCCCTGGTCAATGGCGAAGGAAATGGACGTATCGCCACCAACGTTACCGGTGCGTGTACCGCTTTTGAGGATAGTCGAAGCCGCGGTTTTCGCGTCCTCCAGCCCACATACCGTTGTCCACGGCAGAACGGTGCGCAAATGCCCGTGGCTGGACCACTCAAAATAGGTGATCCCCACGCATCCAAAATAGTTGCGGGCAATTGCTGCGAGGACCTCTGGCGCCACCAATGCTTCAGCATGGCCCTCGCGCTGCATGTCAGCCGTAGATGCATCGACAGACGATGATACATCGACCGCGAAAGCGATCGCGACATCTGCATCGGCGGAATGTGCGGGCAGCGCGACAAATGTGGCTGCGCCGATGCGACTGCACGTTCACCTCAGCCTCCGGTCAGCCCCCGGCCTCATCTCAACAATACGTTATATTCCAAGTTTTGGTAGATCGCCGCTTCGCGGTTTGATGCCGGCCAGCCGAAGCTCCTTCCGAATCGCAAGACAAGCGAAATAACCGCCCGCCTCGATGGATATGATGCCGAACCTTGCCAGCCATCGATTCCCACGCTGATTTGTTACAGGACTTGTAACGTCAGAATGGGCGGCAACCCTGCAGCGCAGGATCCAACGATTTCAATTAGGGGAGGAGAATGGTGCTGCCAGAGAGGATTGAACTCTCGACCTCTCCCTTACCAAGGGAGTGCTCTACCACTGAGCTACGGCAGCAACCGTGAACGGGGCGGCTTGTGCCACATGATTCCCGGCAGCGCAAGTTATCAGTTGCACCAAATCGTGTATCATTTTCCACAGGCCCGCTTACGCCACAATACTGGCCATTTCCGTTGCCAAGCCGCTATGAACGATCGACAAGCGGGGACCACCATATGTCGTCGAAACCAAAAATGCCCTMAAGCGGTGCCGACAAGCGTCAGGCACGGCTCGCAGTCGAGTTGYGCGCCAACCTGATGAAACGCAAGGCGCAGGCCCGCTCGCGACGCACAGGCGAAGCCGATGCGAGGCCGGAAGGCCTTGCAG
>NZ_JBFUKO010000467.1:0-4383 GCF_056400805.1 Aminobacter sp. P4_H6_2 | reverse complement strand
GCCCGATGCCGTCCAGTAGGGAACCGTCCGCCGCTTCAGCATCTCGCGGAACTCAGCGGTGGTCTTGGGAAGAAGCTCGCCCGAGCCCCAGTCGACGATCACGCCGTACTGGCGAATCAGATCGAGCATGTTGAGCTTCTTGTCGCGATAAAGTGCGGCGATCTTCTCGGCGTCTTCGTGCAGCCATTCCTTGCGATGGCTGGCGATGCGCGCCCGTTCGGCGAGCGTGGCGTTCTCGTCGATCTTGTATTCGTCGAGATCGATATCCACGACATGGACGACAACGCCGTAGTCCTTCTTGGCCCGCTCCACCGAAACGTAGCCTTCGACCACGTCACCGAGCACACTCTTGATATCGCGCTTGAGGGGATCGCCAAGACCACCACCGCCGGCCGAGGGGCGCTGGACGGTGTCGCCTTGCTGCAGCGGCACACCGGAGAAGAGGGAGCCAAGGTAGCGCTCCGTCTCTTGCCCAGGATTGACCCAGACACCGTGCGGGATGGAGGGCAATCCGCCCCACAGGCCCCAGGTGATTGAGCGTTCGCGGTCGCAGCAATAGGACACCACGGTGCGTTCGCAGGCGTAAAGCGTGCCGCCCTTCTGGACGCCAAGACCGCCGCGGAACTCGCCAGGGCCACCGGAATCGGTCATCAGCTCGTGGCAGGTGGTCAACACAGGCGACAGCCGCTCCTGGCCTTCGAAGGGCTGGGTTCCGAGCTGGACGCCGAACACCGGGCCAGTTGCCGCCCAGCCGTCGCGGCCGTTTCGCGCCCCCCAGCCGCCGACCATCCAGTCGTACCACATGAAGTAGGGCTTGCCTTCGTGACGCGTGTCGCGGCCGCCGATCAGCAGATAGTCGAGGTTGAAGGTGCAGGCCATCGCGCGTTCCGGCAGGACCTCCGCCCAGAGCTCGAAGACCGCGTTCATGATCTTTTCGAACGGCCCGGAAGCGAAGCCGGCGACCGGGGTGGGCCATTCGGCATTGACGACCGAGCCGAGCGGGCCGGCATCGACTGTTACCACGCGGTAGAAGCCGGAGTTCATCGGAATGTCCGGTGACTGCATTTTCGTTCCGGCAACCACTGCGGCGAATGCGCCGCCGTAGCAACAGTTCAGGAATGAACCGACAGACTTGGGATGCGATCCGGTCAGGTCATAGTGGACGCGGTCGCCATCGATGGTCATCTTCACCTTGATGGGGACAAGACCTTCGCCAAGGTCAGGGTCAACGTCAATGTAATCGATGGTCTCCCAGGTACCATCAGGCAAATCGGAGATGCGCTGGCGCGTCATATCCTCGACGTAGTCCTGGACCTCGTTGAACGACTTCTTGATCGTGTCGACGCCATATTTGTCGCACAGGCGCTGGACCTCGCGTTCGGCAAGACGGCAAGCTTCCGCCTGCGCCTGGAGGTCGCCGATGATGTCACTGGGCGCGCGCGTGTTGTGGGCGATAAGCTCGGCGACGTCGGAGAGATAGACGCCCTTGCTGTAGACCCTGACCGGCGTGATGCGCAGGCCTTCGGCCATGTGATCGAGCGCATTCACATTGAACGAACCGGGCACGGCACCGCCRACATCCGCCCAATGGCCGTTGGCCTGAGCGTAGCCAAGGAGTTCACCCTTGTAGAACATTGGCGCGAACAGGCGGGTGTCGTTGAAGTGGGTTCCGCCTTGGTAGACGTCGTTGATGACGAAGACGTCACCTGGATGAACGTCGTTGCCGAACTTCTTGATCACCGCCTTGGCGGTCAAATGAAGCGTGCCGACGTGAGCGGCGATATCGCCGCTGCCTTGCATGATCGTGTCTCCGGTCGGGTCGCACAGGGCCGAGGAGAAGTCGCGGGAGTAGATTACGAACGAGTAGCAGGTGCGCAGGATCTGCTCTGCCATCTGGTCGACGATGTTGACGTAGGCGTTCTTCAGAACTTCGAAGGTAACTGGATCGAGCGTACGGCGATCTTTTTTCGGTGCCATTTCCAATCTCCAATTCAAATTTGTGTGGCGATAGGTGCGTGGTTCAGGACTGCTGCGGAACGTGCATCCTGATGATCAGGTACTCATCCACTTCGGCCTTGATCCCGGGTGGCACGACGATGGTGGAGTCGAGCTGGTCGATGATCGCGGGCCCAACGACAACCGCGCCTGCATGGAGGGTCGAGCGGTCGTAGATCGGCGTCTGGATGCGCTCGGGCGCTTCGTCGAACCGCACCAGGCGTTCGCCGACCGGAGCCGGGAGCGGGGCCTTGCGTAGTTCGTGTTTCGCCAGTTCCGCCTTGCGGTTGAGGCCGGTGGCCTTGACTTGGATGCGGCACACCTCGACCGGGGCGTCGGGCCTGGAGTAGTTGTGCTCGCGGCCATGTTCCTCATGGAACTGCTTGACCGCCTCATCAAGGTTGGTGATGTCGGCGCTCACCGGGATCGACATCGAACGCCACTGGCCGAGATAACGCATGTCGATGTAGCGCTGGAACAGCATCTGCTCAGGAGAGATATCCTCGCTCAACAGGCGGTCGTGACCGTCTTCCTCCAAGAGGCGGAAGGCATTGTTGAGTTCGGCCATGTCGATGTCGCTGACCGTATCGGTGTACATCTGCGTGATGTCGTGAGTGATGTCGACGAGCAGGCAGCCCATTGCCGAGGTGACRCCAGGGTTCGGCGGGATCAGGACGACAGGGATGTACAGATCCCGAGCCAGAGCCACGCCGTGCAACGCACCCGCACCGCCGAAGGCGACCAGCGCGAAGTCGCGTGGGTCGTAACCCTTGCGCAGCGAGACCAGGCGAACGGCGTCAGCCATGTTGGCGTTCGCGACCTTGAGGATCGAAAGTGCCGCTTGCTCCGCATCCATGCCGAAAGGTTCAGCGATGACGCGGTTGATGGCGCTTTCCGCAAGCTTGATGTCAAGTTCGACCTTGCCGCCGGCGAGCTTGGTTCCCAAGCGACCGAGAAACACGTTGGCGTCGCAGTTTGTCGGCTCCGTCCCGCCCTGGTTGTAGCAGACCGGTCCCGGCGTCGAGCCCGCGGATTGCGGTCCGTTGCGAAGTGCACCGGCCGCGTCGCGCCAGGCCAGCGAGCCGCCGCCGGCGCCGATGGTCAGCACCTCGATACTTGGGAAGCGAATCGGATAGCCGTATTCGACATGCCAGTCGTTGGTGACGTGGAGGTGGCCATCAGAGCAAAGGCTGATGTCGGTGCTGGTGCCGCCCATGTCGAGGCTGATCGAGTTCTTGTACCCGGCCAGTTCGGAGATGAAGCGGCTTGCGATCGCGCCGGCGGCGATACCGGAAGCGGCGAGGCGCGCTGCGAACTTGGTGGCGCCCTTGGCGGTCATCACGCCGCCGCCCGAATGGAGCAGCAGCACGTCGCCGGCATAGCCGCCGTCCTGCATGCGGCTTTCGAGCTCGGCGCCATATTGTCCCGCGACCGGTCCAAGCACGGTGTTGGCGACTGTGGTGTTGAAGCGTTCATGCTCGAAGATTTCAGGCATGATGTCACTCGACAGCGAAATTGAAACGCCGGGCAATTCGTCAAGCAGGATGTCGCGCATCCGCTGCTCATTCTCGGGATTGACAAAGGAATTCACAAAGCAGATGGCAATGTTGTTGACATTGCGCTTCCTGATGACCCGGGCGAGTTCACGCGCCTCGGCTTCATTGACGCCCTCAATGACCTTGCCCGAGTAGTCGATGCGCTCGGTGACCACTAGGCGGTCGCGGCGCGGCAGATAGGGCGGGGCCATTTCCTTGTACGTGTCCCAGAGATCGTCACGCGTGCCGCGCCGGATTTCGATGACGTCGCGAAAACCCTTGGTCGTGACCATGATGGCGGGCGGGAAACGGCGGGTGATCAACGCGTTCGTGGCTAGCGTCGTACCATGCGAGAACAGGATGATGTCGCGAAGGGCGACACCGCCCGCTTCGATGCCCTTGAGCACACCGTCTATCGGATCCGGCGTCGTCGGCGTCTTGGCGACATGTATCTTGCCGGACGCCTCATTCAGGATGCACACGTCGGTAAATGTGCCGCCCACATCGCAGGCCACGCGCACCGCAGTGCCAAACGTCTCAACTTTATTCACGTCCAGTTCCTCCTCAGGCTGATGTTGTTTTGTGCTCCGCCGCGCGGACCGTTTTGACAAAGCTCCGCACGTCTGGGATCCGACAGGAATCTCAGGGATTTTTTGGTAGGAGAGACTTGCGTCGCTCCAAGCGGCAATGGGTATTGTCAGCGTCGTTGCTGTCTGCGGAGCCGAAGAAAAGTCGGGCGCAGCGCAGTGGTGATAAAACGCAAAAAGGCTCCGGCGGAGATGACCCGCAGGAGCCTTTTTGCTCTGTTCTCAGCCCGCATCGTCGCAGGCCTGATGCCAATGATCATCCGAGA
>NZ_JBFUKO010000466.1:0-4390 GCF_056400805.1 Aminobacter sp. P4_H6_2 | reverse complement strand
TGCTTGAGGCCTGGCGCAGCAAGAAGGGCGAGAAGCCGCGCCTGGTGCACCGTCTCGACCGTGACACTTCGGGCGTGCTGGTCGTGGCGCGTACGCGTCTGGCGGCGATGAAACTCGCCGAAGCCTTCCGCGCACGCGAAACCAAAAAGACCTATTGGGCGCTGGTTAAGGGTGCGCCGCCCAAGCGCGAAGACAAGATCTCGACCTGGCTGATCAAGGAACAGACGCCCGACGGCGACCGCATGCGCGTCGCCAAGCATGGCGAAAAGGGCGCTGACCACGCGGTTACATATTACCGTGTGCTCGAGCAGGCTGCCCAGACCATGACCTGGTTGGAAATGGAGCCTTATACCGGCCGCACGCACCAACTGCGCGTGCATGCCGCCTATATTGGCTGCCCGATCATCGGCGATCCCAAATATTTCGAACACGACACCAACTGGGAGTTCCCTGGTGGTCTGCAAAACAAACTGCATCTCCATGCGCGCCGCATCGTCATCCCGCATCCCGACAAGGGTATCATCGACGTCACCGCTCCAATGCCGCCGCATATGCGCCAGAGCTGGAACCTGATTGGCTTCGACGACGAAAGCGGGGAGCCGGCGTGACGGCTGCTTCGTCGGATGACAACACATCCGCGTCGCTGAAGCTTGTCCTGTTTGATTGCGACGGCACACTGGTCGACAGCGCCGACATCATCCACGGCTGCATGGTGGCGACCTTTCGTGAAGCCGGCCTGCCCGAACCAACGCCAGAAGCGACCAAAAGCATCATCGGACTGACGCTCGACCTTGCGATTGCGACCTTGTTGGAACGGCCGCGCGACGCCGAATGCGCCCGTCTCGCCGAGCGCTACAAGGAGCATTTCATCGCTTCGCGTCAGCTGCCAAACTTCCATGAGCCGCTTTATGACGGCATTGCCGAGCTGATCGAAACGCTGGCCAAACGCGACGACGTGCTGATTGGCATGGTCACCGGCAAGTCGCGCCGGGGTGTCCAAAGAGTTCTGGAAACCTACGGTTTCGAGCGCCATTTCGTGACCATTCGCACCGCCGACGACTGCCCGTCCAAGCCGCATCCGGCCATGGTGCTGGAATGCTGTGCCGAAACCGGCATCGATCCGGATTCGACCTATGTGGTCGGCGACGCCATCTATGACATGCAGATGGCCAGGAGCGCCGGCGCGCGCGCCATCGGCGTTTCGTGGGGCTACCACCACCGCGACGGCTTGTTTGCCACCGGTGCGCATGCCGTGTTGACCACTCCAAGCGAGTTGCTTGCCCTTATCGACTAGCGGACCAACTGCTAGGCGGCGTCCTGCCTTATGTTGCCGCCTGCCTTGCGCCGCCCGATGCACGATCACGCCGGCATTTGACCATCTGGATTGCGCTCGGCGAGCGTGGAGAATTTCATGACAGCCACAACGCAGCCGTTGGATCGTCGCGACAGCATCGATGCGGCTGCTGTCGCGTTCATGCTCTTGCTGACGATGTCGTGGGGCATGAACGGCGTCGCGGCCAAGCTCGCAACCACCGGCTACAATCCGATTTTCCTCAACGTGGCGCGCTCGGGCATCGGCTGCGTCTTGGTGTTCTTGTGGTGCCTTTATCGCCGTGTTCCGCTGTTTAGCAGGGACGGCACCTTGTGGGCGGGCATCGCTGCCGGCCTGCTATTCGGCGCCGAGTTCATCCTGGTTTTCGTCAGCCTTGAATACACCACGGTCGCGCGTAACTCGCTTTTGGTCAACACGATGCCGTTCTGGATTCTGATCGGCGCGCATTTCTGGCTCGGCGAGCGGATGTCGATGCAGAAGTTCCTCGGCCTGCTTCTGGCTTTCGGCGGTGTAGCGGTGGTCTTTTCCGACAAGCTCGGCGCGACAGGTTCATCGACGCTGGTCGGCGACCTGTTGAGCCTGGTGGCCGGGTTGCTTTGGGCATTGACCACATTGGTGATCAAGGGCTCGAAGCTGTCGATCGCCGGTGCCGAAAAAGTGCTGCTCTATCAGCTGGTCGTATCCGCGCTCATGGCGATACCGCTGGTATCGCTTGCCGGTCCCGCGATCCGCGATGTCTCGACCGTGGCCACCGGCGCGTTGCTGTTTCAGGCTGTTTATGTCGTTGCGTTTACCTATATTCTCTGGTTCTGGCTGATGCGGCGTTATCCTGCGGCGGGCCTTTCCAGCTTTGCCTTCCTGTCGCCGGCTTTCAGCGTGATATGCGGCTGGCTGGTGCTCGGCGAGCCGTTGACATGGAACATTTTTCTGGCGCTCGGCCTCATCGTGGCCGGGCTGATCATTGTAAATCGGCCCTCGCGGAAACGCGTGGCCGTAGCGGAGTAGAGATGCGAGACATTCTAACTGACCTCGAAACCAGCGACGGCCTGTCCGATCCAGATCCGATCCGCCGCGCGCAAAGCACGTTGCGCAAGCAACTGCCCAAGCGGTTCTATGAAACGGCTTCGGTTGCGGCTGTGGACGAAGGCCATGCCGTTCAACTCGACGGCAAGACCGTGCGCACGCCGGGCAGGGCGTTGCTTGCCCTGCCGACCGCAGCCGCGGCACAGCTGGTCGCCGACGAGTTCGCAGCCCAGGTCGAGACCATCGATCCCTTCACCATGCCGGTCCTGCGCCTGGTCAACACGGCCATCGACGGTGTCGCCACCGACCCGCAGGCGGTGCTCGAAGATATCTTGCGTTTTTCGTCGTCCGACCTGCTTTGCTATCGCGCCGATCACCCGGAACGGCTTGTCGAGCGGCAGGCCGAGGCATGGGACCCGATCATCGATTGGGCGCGGGCGTCGCTCGGCGCGCATTTCGTCGTGGCCGAAGGCGTCATGCATGTCGAGCAGCCGCGCGCAGCGATCGCAGCACTCGGCGTTCACCTGTCGCAGCGCGCCGAGCCGATGCGCCTGGCGTCACTGCACCTGATGACCACGTTGACCGGCTCAGCTCTTTTGGCGCTGGCGGTCGAGATGGGTGAAATCACCGCCGAAGAAGCCTGGACTGCCGCCCATGTCGACGAGGATTGGCAGATCGAGCATTGGGGTCAGGATTCCGAAGCCGTCGCCCGCCGCGCCAACCGCAAGCGCGACATGCTGTCGGCGGTGGCGCTGCTTGAGGCGCTGAAGGCCGACTGACACGTTCGCCGAGCATTCGGCGGGTCTCCGCCCAGCTCTTGTGCAGAATGTCAGCGCCGCTGTCTTAATCTGCCTATTTTTTGATCATCCCCGTATTCCACGCCTTCGACTTCAGGCGCGGATACGGGGATTTTCAATTGGCACGGGGTTTGCATCTCTCATTTCGACTAACGCCGCCAATGGCAGACAGGCACGACACTGAGAGGTTAGCATGACGAAGTACAAGCTCGAGTATATTTGGCTGGACGGATATACTCCTGTGGCCAATCTTCGCGGGAAGACGCAGGTCAAGGAGTATGCCGAATTCCCCAAACTGGAGCAGCTTCCCTATTGGGGTTTTGACGGCAGCTCGACCATGYAGGCCGAAGGCAAGAGCTCGGACTGTGTCCTGAAGCCGGTTGCCGTTTATCCCGACCCGGCGCGCATCAATGGCGTGCTCGTCATGTGCGAAGTCATGATGCCGGATGGTGTCACGCCGCATGCATCGAACACCCGCGCCACCGTGCTGGAGGATGATGGSGCCTGRTTCGGTTTCGAGCAGGAATATTTCTTCTACAAGGACGGCCGTCCGCTTGGCTTCCCCGAAACAGGGTTCCCGGCACCGCAGGGCCTGTACTACACCGGCGTCGGCTATCAGGCCGTTGGCGACATCGCGCGCCAGATCGTCGAGGAACATCTCGACCTCTGCCTCGCCGCTGGCATCAACCACGAAGGCATCAATGCCGAAGTGGCCAAGGGCCAGTGGGAATTCCAGATTTTCGGCAAGGGCTCGAAGAAGGCCGCCGACGAGATGTGGCTTGCTCGCTACCTGCTGCAGCGCCTGACCGAAAAATACGGCATCGACATCGAGTATCACTGCAAGCCGTTGGGCGACACCGACTGGAACGGCTCGGGCATGCACGCCAATTTCTCGACGGCCTTCATGCGCGAGACCGGCGGCAAGGCCTATTTCGAAGCGCTGATGGCGGCCTTCGGCGAAGCGCGCGCAGAACACATCGCGGTCTACGGGCCTGACAACCACCTGCGTCTCACGGGCAAGCACGAAACGGCTTCGATCGACGTCTTTACCTGGGGYGTCGCCGACCGCGGCGCGTCGGTCCGCGTGCCGCACAGCTTCGTTCGTGACGACTATCGCGGCTATCTCGAAGACCGTCGCCCGAACTCGCAGGGCGACCCCTACCAGATCGCTTCGCAGATCCTGAAGACGATCGCTGAGGTACCGACAAGCTTCGAGAAAAAGGCGGCTGCGTAAGCG
>NZ_JBFUKO010000465.1:0-4401 GCF_056400805.1 Aminobacter sp. P4_H6_2 | reverse complement strand
GGGCAAGGTCGACCGTGCCTGCCTTGCCCTTTTTGCCCTTGTCGTCGAACTGGACCTGGTCCGGCTTCTCATTGGGGTCCTGTTGCTGCTCGTCCTCTTCGTCCTTCTTCTCGGCGATGAGCTTTTCCAGGACGGCGAGGTTGGCCTTGGCTTCGGGCCAGTCGGGTCGCAGCTTCACCGCCTCGTTGAGGCTGACTACTGCCTCATCGAGCTTGTCGAGATGGGCCAGCGCGCTGCCCTGATTGTAATAACTCTCGGCAGTCCTGACCTGCGCAAAAGCGTCGATCGCGTCGGAAAACTTGCCCGCCCGATAAAGTGCCGCGCCGCGCCACATGGGGTCAGCGAAATGCGCCGCAGCACCGGCATAGTCGCCCTTGTCGAAGGCAAGCCGCCCCTGCTGGTCAGGCGTCAGCCACATGCCGGCGAAATCGAACCCGGCAGCGTTGGCGCGGTCCGGTGCAACAAGGGTTGCCACGACGAGGGCCGCGAAAGCCCATTGCACCGTCCAGCCGCGACGGAACCAGAACGCACCGAGCACGGCGATGGGAATGATGAGCCACCAGCCGACATCGAGCCAGCGTGTGTGGCCTTCGGCGAGCTTGGCCTGCAGATGGCTTTGCACCCGCTGCGCGATCCAGCGGATGTCGCTGTCGTCCATGGTGATGGTGGCGACGCGGACGCCGGCATCGCGCCCGAGCGCCTGCAACTGCGCGACATCGAGTTTCGCAATGACGCGGCCACCGCCTTCGGACAGGAACTCGCCCTCCCCGGTCTTCACCGGCCCGCCTTCTTCAGTGCCGAYACCCAGAACCATGATCTCATTGTTGCCGGCATAATTCTTGAAGGCATCCGTCGCCGCCGGCTCGACGCCGTCGGTGAGGAAAAGCAGCGTGCCCGGCACCTGCTCGTTTTTCAGCCCGGCTTCGACGGCTAGCAGCGCCTTGGCCGTATCCTTGCCCTGCACGGGCATGATCCGTGTCTGCAGCGCATTGACATAGGTCTTGACCAGATCGGCGTCGTCGGTCAGCGGCAGCACCATGTGGGCCGAACCGGCATAGGCGTAGACAGCGGTGCGCGCGCCGGGCCTGAGCTTGAGCAGGTCCTGGACCTTGAGCTTGACGCGCTCGAGCCGCGACGGCGAAATGTCGATGGCGTCCATCGTCTGCGAGACGTCGATCGCCAGCACCAGCGGCGCCCTGTCTTCGACAAAAGGCGGCTGCTGACGCTGCCATGTCGGTCCGGCCGCCGCGATGGCGCCAAGTGCGATGACCACGGCGATGAAATGCACCGGCCGCCACCGCTTGCTGCTTTGCCGATCGATCAGAAGACTGTCGAGCAGATGCGGGGCGATGAGCCCACTCAACCTTGCTCGCGCGTCGGTCTGCCGGGACACCAGAAACACCAGCGCAATGGCGGCCAAGATGGCCAGAAGCCACCATGGTCGCAGGAAATGAAAATCCCCGATCATGAGGCCTGCCCTGCCCGGTCGACAGGCTTGCGGCGCAGAACGACCCACAGCCACGCGAACAGGTGATAGGCGATCAGCAACAGCAGGGCAGCGCCCAGGGGATAGCTGAACAGCTCGATCTTGGGACGCCAGGACAGTGTCGTCTGGTTGGCGGGCGTGATCTTGTCGAGGGTAGCGTAGATATCCGCCAACTGGTTCTGGTCCTGCCCGAAGAAATAGCGGCCGCCGGTCGTCGTGGCGATCTTCTGCAGCGCGGCGATGTCGAGCTTGTCTTCGCCGGTGGCGCTGGGGTCGCCGATGCCGACCGTGTGGATGACGATCTTGTTCTGGCTGGCGATATCGGCCGCGCGGTCCGGCGGCATCTTGCTTGCCGTATCGTTGCCGTCGGTCAAAACGACCAGCACCTTCTCCGGCGCCTTGCTGTCGGCGAACATCTTGATGGCAAGGCCGATGGCATCGCCCAGAGCCGTTCGCGGCCCCGCCATGCCGGGCAGCGCGTCTTCGATCATGGTCTGGACGGTGAGATGATCGAGCGTGAACGGCACAAGCGGATACGGCGCGTCGCCGAAGGCGATCAGCCCGACGCGGTCGCCCTGCCGGCGCTTGACGAAATCGGCGACGACCTGCTTCACGGCATCGACGCGGGCTTCAAGCTGGCCCGTCGGATCTCGAAAATCGCGCGYGTCCATCGATTGGGAGAGATCGAGCGCCAGCATCAGGTCGCGCTGCGGCTCTGTCTTGGTAATCGGGGGCTCGACAAACTGGGGCCGTGCCAGAGCCAGCACGATGAGAAACCAGCACAGCGGCGCGAGCAGCCTTTGCACCCAGTTTGTGCGCGGTATGACCGAACCTTGGGTCGGCACAACGCCGGCAGCATCGGCCACCTCGCCGAAGAACGGGATGCGGATGGCGGCGGTTTCCTCGCGGTAAGCCGGCACCAGCCACCAGATCAGCAATGGCAGCGGCAGCACCGCAAGCAACCATGGGTACTCAAGCTGATACACTATGGCCCTCGATCCATCGGCGCGCGGAGGCCGCAAACATGCGCGCGTCATCCTCGCTGACAGCGGTGCGCGTTTGCCTTGAACGGTATTCGAGATCGTCGAGCAACTGTGCGGCCGGCTCAGGAAAGGATTTTTCGCCGCCATGCTTGCGCAGGAAAGCGAGCCAGTTTCCGCCGCTGAGCGAGGCCACGGCATCGCGCGGCCAGGCGGCGAGCGCGACACGCTTCAGCAGTTCGGGCATGGCTTCAAGGGCTTCAGCGCGCGCCGCTGCATCGCCGAGCGTCTGTTCGATCCTGGTCAGTTCGGCAAGCGCCTCGCGACGATAGCGGTTAGCGACGCGCCGCCTGTGCCAGCGCCACACGGCAAGGACAAGCAAAGCTGCGGCTATCAGCGCAAGCAGCGCCCAACCCCAGGTCTGCGGCATCCATGAGACAGGCGTTGGAACGGCGATGTCAGCCAGCTTTTCCAGCGCCAGTCTGGTCAGTGGATCCTGTTGGGGCTGTACCGGCTCCATGGTCAGCGCCTTCTTTGCCGCCAGGCAAGCTGGCCCAGCGTTCGGCGCAGTTGCGGTGCGGTTGCCTCGGCTGCGGAAACCAAAAGCATCGGCAGGCCGAGTTCCTTTTGCCAGGCCATCAGCTCATCGCCGCGCTTTTTGGCGAAATCGGCAACCCCGCTCCGGACCCTGCCGTGCCCGAGAGGCAGCTCGGCCTGCATCGAGCCGCCGCTGACGACGATGTGGCCGGTCTCAGGCAGCTCGAGCAGAAACGGATCGTAGACCAGCACGGCAATCACGTCGTTGCTGATCGTCAGCCGCAAAAGCAGGTCGCGGGTGCGCGGACCATGGCCCTCGAAATCGCTGATGACCACGACCAGATGATCGTGACGCGCCACATTGGCGACAGCCTCCAACGCGACGTCGAGCTGGCCCGAGCCGCGATGGTCGGACAGATCGGCCTTCAGCTCGTCGGCATTCTGTTTTGCGATCACGCCGGCGAGTTCAATCACTGCCGCCCGGCTTCGATGGGGTCGTAGTTCATCGATGCGGGTGTCGTTGAAGACGAAGCCGCCGACACGGTCGCCGAGGTTCATCACCCGCCAGGCGCAGAGCGCCGCCGTCTCCGCCGCCGACACCGATTTCATCATCAGGCGGCTGCCGAAAAACATGTTCATGCGCTGGTCGACGACGATCAGCGCGGGCCGATCCTTCTCTTCGTCATAGACGCGAACGAAAGGCTTGCCGGTGCGCGCCGTCACCCGCCAGTCGATGGTGCGGACGTCGTCGCCTGGCAGGTAGTCGCGCAGTTCCTCGAAGGAAAGCCCGCGCCCCCGCATGTTGGAGGCGTGGCGGCCGGCGAGCAGGCGATTGACGGGTTGCTTGCGGAGGAAATTGAAATCCCGCGCCGCTGCTTCCAGCGCCACCAATTGCTCGACCGTCGTATACACCCCCTCGGCTGACGCCGTGGTGCGCGGCCTCGTCAGCCCCTTCGACCGTCCCAGCGCTGACAAGGAGAAGCCCATGGATGCCTCCGTCAGGCGACCGCCACCAGTTCGACGACACGATCGACCACCTGGTCGGCGGTGACGCCGGCGGCATGCGCCTCGTAGGACAATATCAGGCGGTGGCGGAAAACGTCATGTACCACCGCCTTCACATCGTCGGGACTGACATAGTCGCGGCCCTTGAGCCAGGCGTAGGAGCGGGAAACCTTGTCGAGCCCGATCGAGCCGCGCGGACTGACGCCGACCTGGATCCAGCTCGCCAGATCCTTGTCGAGCTTGGCCGGCTCACGCGTCGCGTAGACAAGCGCGACGATGTAGTTCTCCACCGCTTCGGAAACGGTGATGCCGCCGATCTGCTTGCGCGCGTCAAAGACCGATTTGGGGTCGAGCTTGGCGGCTTGCTTGGCTGCGGGTTTGGCGCTGCCATCC
>NZ_JBFUKO010000464.1:0-4424 GCF_056400805.1 Aminobacter sp. P4_H6_2 | reverse complement strand
AGGTCACAGGTTCAAATCCTGTCCCCGCAACCAAACCTCTTCAAATCCAAATCCCAAAACGCCCCGCCTCAAGCGGGGCGTTTTGCTATCTGGCAACTGCGTCAGCACGCCGGCGCGGTGCTCTCGCGGATGATGATCTCGACAGGCAGGATCGTCTCCATCGGGACATCTTCGGGCTGCTCGCCATTCATCAGCTGCATCAGGATGGTGGCCGCGGTGCGTCCGGCGCTGTGCTGCTGGATCCTGACGGTCGTCAGCTTGGGCCGGATCAATTCCAGGAACGGCATGTCATTGAACCCGGTGACCGAGACCTTGCGCGGACAGTCGATGCCTTGCTCGCGCAGCCCGTCGATCGCCCCCAGAGCGAGACGGTCATTGGCGCACAGGATCGCCGTGAATGTCCTGCCCGACGCCCGAAGTTCCTGGACGCAGCGCGCCCCTTCCGTCTCGTCGAAGCGCTTGGCGGTGACAACAAGGTCGGAGCGGAATTCGATCGACAGCTTTTTTGCGGCATTGCGAAAAGCAGCGAGGCGAAGCTGGCCGGTCGACAAATCCTGCGGTCCGGCGAGGTGGGCGATGTCGCGGTGCCCGAGATCGCGGAGATGGCGCAGCATCTGGCAGATGCCGGCATCCTCGTCATTGATGACATAAGGGATTTTCGAGTTCTCGACCTTGCGGTTCAGCGTCACCACCGGGAGCCCGTCGGCAGCTGCCTTGGCGATGGACGGGTCGCTGCGCAGCACCGCCGCATGGACGATGCCGTCGACGCCTCGGTCGCGCAGCACGTCGACAAGCCGGCTTTCGCGGTCGCGCTCGCTGTCGGTGTTGACGATGATGGAGGCATAGCCGAGCGGCTCCAGCACGCTTTCGATGCCGCGCAGGATGGGCGGGAAGATGACGTTGGTGATGTCGGGGATCATCACGCCCACCGTCATCGTTTTGTTGGTCCGCAAGCCGGCGGCGATGCGGTTCGGACGATAGCCCAGGCTCTCGGCTGCAGCCTGGATTCGGGCGGCTACCTCCTCGGTGATGTTCTTGCGCTCGACAGGGTCGAGTGCGCGCGACACTGTCGACACGTGAACGCCCGTTTCCTTGGCGATGTCTTTCAGGGTCACACGCTTCTTGAACATCATTTCGCGCCTCTTTCCGCTTCCAGATAGCAGATGAGATCTAGTTTGGGCAATCGATTGCACATAATCCTTGACGTAGATCAAACTGTCTGCAAATATTTCGCAATCGATTGCACGGTTAAGGGTTCCCGAACGTTTTGGAGGGGCGGGTTCTCAGCTTTGCAACGGTTCGGGAGGGAGGAGCCCCCGACAGATACGCGGTCCAACGTCGCTGGCGAGTAGCCGAGGGCGCTTGTGCGGTGTTATTCGAACTGAATGTGCAATCGATTGCACCAGGGAGGAATATCCATGAACACTACGCGGAAGCCTATGAAATTTGTCACCGCTCTGGCCGCGATGTCGCTGCTTGCGGGTGCCRCCCACGCCGAGAACCTGAAAATCGGGGCATCGCTGCCGATCACCGGTGGCCTTTCGGTCAGCGGCGAGAAGCACAAGCGCGGTTATGAACTCTGCATCAAGCTGATCAATGCCGCGGGCGGCATTCTTGGGCGGCAGGTCGAACTGGTCGTCAGCGACAACCGTTCCGATACCGCCACTGCCATCAACCAGTACGAACGCTTCATCAATGTCGACAAGGTGGAGGCCGTCTACGGAACCTTTTCAAGCCGGCTAACTTTCCCGGTCGCCAGCATCCTGTCCAAATACAACATGGTGCATGCCATTCCTTCGGGCGGCGCGCTGCGCATCTATGAACAGGGCTACAAGAACCTGTTCTATTTCCAGGTCAACGCGGCTGAATACACTGGCAAGGACGTGGCTGGCGTCATCAAGCAGCTCATTCCTGCGGATGCGGTTCCCAAGACTGTGGCGGTTGTTTCCGCCGACGACTTCTTCGCCAATGCGATCGCCGCGGGTCTGCTCGGCCAGAAGGTCAACGATCCGGCAACCGACAAGGAGATCGCCGATCTGGCGCCTGGTTATCTCGCCGACGTCGGCATCAAGGTGGTGATGGAAGAGAAGTGGCCGGAGGAAGGTTTCAACGACTGGCTGAACCTTGCCAACTCGATCAAGCGCTCAGGCGCCGAAATGATCATCGGCCTGACAGCGTCTGCCGAAGAGGCAGTGCAGTTGACGCGCGCGCTGAAGACTGTCGGCGCCACGCCCAAGCTGGTCTATCTCAGCCAGGGTGCCCAGACCGAGTTCATCGAAGGCGTTGGCAAGGATGCCGCCGACGGCGTGCTGATCCACACCACGTGGCACAAGGACGTGCCGTTCGAAAGCTCGCTTGCCGGCAAGCCGTTCAACAACGCCGACTTCGTCAAGGCTTTCCAGGCCGAATACGGCGTCGAGCCCGACGAGGACAGCGCCATTCCCTTCGCGGTCTGCCAGGGCATCGAGCAGGCGATGATCGGTGCCGGCACCACCGACAATGCCAAGATGGGCGAATGGTTGAGTGCGCGCACCAAAGATAACCCTGTCCAGACCGTGCTTGGCCGCTTCTCCTGGGACAAGGTCGGCCTGCCGGTCGAAAAGTCCCACATTATGACCCAGTGGCAGGGCGGCGAACTGAAGTTCGTCTACCCGACCGGCGAGTTCGAAGGGGTGTCGCCRTTCAGCTACCCCAAGGCTGGCTTCTGACAAGGCAATCCGGGAGGACGCCCGTTCGCGGGCGTCTTCACCACCGCCGGCCTGGCCGGCTGAGCTCGGAATGGGAGATCGGGCGCATGCTCGAAGTAAAGAACCTTTGCAAGCATTTCGGCGGCATCAAGGCCGTCGACGGGGCGACCTTCACGGTCGAGAGAGGGTCGATTACCGCCCTGATCGGGCCGAATGGTGCCGGCAAGACGACGGCCTTCAACTGCATCAGCCGGACGGCCGTGCCAAGTTCCGGCGAAGTCTGGCTTGACGGCGAGCGCATCGACCATCTGCGCCCGCACAAGATCACCGCCAAGGGCCTCAGCCGCACTTTTCAGATCTCCCGCAACCTCGGCGACATGACGGTCATCGAAAACGTCATCGTCCAGTCCAAGGTCGAAGGCATCCGCGGGCTGTTCAAGCCGGCGATGTCGCGCGAGGAAAAGGACAAGGCGATGTCCATCCTCGACTTCCTCGGCATCACCCGCATCGCCCATGAGGACGGCCACAATCTTTCCTATGGCCAGAAGAAGCTGATGGATCTGGCGGCCCTTTTGATGTCGGACCCGAAGATCATCCTGCTCGACGAGCCGGCCGGCGGGGTCAACCCGTCGCTGATGGAAGAGATCGTCGGTCACATCCGCGCCCTCAACGACAAGGGCATGACGGTGCTGATCGTCGAACACAACATGGACCTGATCATGCGGCTTTCCCACAAGGTCGTGGTCATGGCGCATGGCAAGGTCATCTGCGCCGGCACGCCTGAAGTCGTCCGCAAGGATCCCCATGTGCTCGACGCCTATCTCGGCGGCGTGCTCGAAGACGAGGCGGCATGATGACCAGGCTTCTGGAAGTCACCAACATCACCGCCGGCTATGGCGATGGCCCCGCCATCCTCGATGGCGCGCATCTGACCGTCGAACCGGGCAAGGTCCATTGCATCATCGGACCCAATGGTGCTGGCAAGTCGACGCTGCTCAAGGCGATCTGCGGCATGCTGTCGATCCGCAAGGGCGACGTGATCTTCAAGGGCGAGCGGCTGAACGGCCTGCGCCCCGACCAGATCCTGCGCAAGGGCATCTGCTTCGTGCCGCAGGAACGCGCGCTGTTTCCCAAGATGACGGTGCGCGAAAACCTGCGCATGGGCGGCTTCATCCTTGACGACAAGAAGGAGCTGGAGCGGCGCATCGAGGGCATCCTCGAGCGTTTCCCGATCCTGCGCGAGCGCGCCGACCAGCATGCCGGCACCATGTCGGGCGGCCAGCAGCAGACGCTCGCCATGGCCCGCACCCTGATCATCAAGCCTGACATCGTTATGCTCGACGAGCCGTCGCTCGGCCTCGCGCCCAAGATCGTCCAGGAGATGTTCGACATCATGAAGATGATGTCGGCGGAGGGCGTCACCGTGTTGTTGGTCGAACAGAACGCCATGATGGGGCTGAAAAATGCCGATTGGGGTGTCGTGCTCGATCTCGGACGCACGCTGTTTGAAGGCCCGGCGACCAAGGTTCTGGCCGATCCGCGCATCCAGGAACTCTACCTCGGCGGCAAGAAGGCCGCCTGACGGGGAATATGATGTCAGAGATAATTCAGATTTTGATCCTCGGCCTGGCGCTTGGCGGCGTCATCGCCCTGATGGGCTCCGGCCTGTCGCTGGTCTTCGGCGTGATGCGCATCGTCAATCTCGCGCATCCCTCGCTGATCAWCGGCGGCGCCTAC
>NZ_JBFUKO010000463.1:0-4433 GCF_056400805.1 Aminobacter sp. P4_H6_2 | reverse complement strand
GTCATGCGCTGCAGCACCGAGGCTATCCTGCGATCGGGATCCTGCTTCTGCAGATCGTGGATGATCCTGATGAGCACGCCGACGCCGTTCAGGAGATTCTGGCAGAAATTGCGAATGACCGTCGGATCGGCAGCCGTCATCTGGGCCATCTGGTCAAGGGGCAGATGCATCGCCCAGCTCTCGGTCACTGCGCGCAGTTCGAGCCGCCTCGGCTGGCGGATCAGATAGCTGTCTTCGCCGGTCCAGGCACCAGGCACGCCCATGTGGATTAACTGCGGAGCATCGCTTTGCGGAGCGGTATTGACGGCAACGACGCCGCTTACAAGGCCATAGATGCCCCCAAGGTCGTCGCCGAAGTGATAAATGACCTCGTCAGGCGCGAAACGGAGCAGGATGGAGCGTCGCAAAACCTCGCTCCGGAAAGCCTCAGGTTGTGTAGACAGCCATCCGTTTTCACGGAGGATGGCCTCTGCGTTTGTTCGTTTGATCAAGATCGCGCTCATGAATCACAGCCTCGCATAGAACCGAGAAGCGCTCCGCCTAGACGGGTTGGCCTAGTCATCTTCGGTTGAAAAGAGCCGTAGCTTCTCGGGATTGAGGATGGTGACCGACCGATAGCCAGTCTTCAGCCATCCGTAGTCCGCAAAACGCTTCAAGGCGGCATTGACCTGCCTGCGCGACGCGCGGGCTACGGTGCCGATCTCGGACTGCGTCAACGGGAGGGGATGCTCCCCGATCCACCGCGCCCGCTGTAGAACGGAGGCAATCCTGCGATCGGGATCGACCCTCTGCAGGTCATGGATCACTCTGATGAGCGCGTCGACATTGGTCATGACGATCTGGCCGAAGTTGTAAGCGACCATCGGGTCGGCATCGGCCATTTCGTCCATCTGCTCAAGGGGCAGGTACATGAGCCAGGTCTCGACCAGGGCGCGTAGTTCGACGCTCCGCGGCTGGCGTGCTAGGAAGCAGCCTTCTCCGGCCCAGGCACCAGGCGCGCCGATATTGATCAACTGCGGGATGTGGTCTGGCTGAGCGGTGTTTATCATCGCCGTGCCGCTGACGAGGCCATAGATGCCTCCCAGTTCGTCGCCGAAGCCAAAAATCAGCTCGCCTGGCGCAAGATTCACAAGGATTGAGCGCCGCAGGACCTCCTTCTGGAAAGCCTCGGGCTGATAGGACAGCCATCCATTCTGCAGGAGAATGGCCTCGGCGGCGTCTCTTTTGATCAATCGCGGGCTCATATGGAGCCCATAGCACATTCAAACTAAGAGATTGTTCCAGCGGTACAGTCTCGCTCCACGGATCCGCGCATGTCCTGCCGCGGAGAATCAATCGGAGCCTGTACTTTGGCTCCATTGTTGCCGCCGCGGTCGATCTTCTAACTTCAGTGCCGCCCTTGGCTGCTGATCTCGCGTTTGCCCCTCCTCCGACACTGCTGTCCAACGGACCGAGCTTTTCCTTCACCGGCTATGCCTGGGCTGCCTCGCTCGACAGGCGAGCTTCCTCCTTGCCGCCTCTCCCCGCGGCCAATCTCGGCCTCAGCTTCGGCGATACTCTGCCGCTCCGTACGTCATTCGTATGGCCGGTACGTCTGCCGCTCCGCCGTATCAGCCAAGGCGCATCTGGTCCGCGCGGCCTGCTCGGGGCGACACAATGAATCTCGTGAAATGTACGACCGGGACAATCTCAATCGCCATACCCGGTATGGGTTTGCGCGGGTCGCGAGTGCGCTCGCGATCGTGATGTAGCTTGACGGGAAGGCTGGCAACGCAGGCTGAGACGGCTCAGACGGATTTGTCATCGGAGAGTGCGCGCGTCGGCATGATTTTCGTGCGTGCCGGAACTTTCTGGATGGGCTCAGATCAATGGAGAAATGAATGAAACCGCCTCCTAGTCACCGTTTCAGAGCGCGCTTTTTAGGCGTAGGCACGACGCTCTTGATGTTGGGATCACCCTTGGCAGCCCAGGAATCGCTGCCGTTTCCGCCAATGCCCTCAGGGAGCAAGGCCGGTCCGACGATCGCGGAGTCGACCTACAGCCCCCTGCCGGCGAAGTCGCATCTCCCGGCCAACGCGCCGAACATCGTCGTGATCATGCTCGACGACGTTGGTCCGGCGCTTCCGAGCACCTTCGGCGGCGTGATCGATACACCCACGTTGAGCCGCGTTGCCGGAGACGGGATCACCTATAACCGCTTCCACAACGCCGCGATGTGCTCACCCACCCGAGCGGCACTGCTGACCGGGCGCAATCACCACCGCGTCGGCTACGGCCAGATCGCCGAACTGGCGAACGACTGGGATGGCTATTCCGGCCGGATCCCGCGCACATCCGCAACCGCGGCCAAGGTCCTAGGCTATTATGGCTACGCGACCAGCGCCTTCGGAAAATGGCACAACACGCCGGCCAACGAGACCAYGGCCGTCGGTCCCTATACGAACTGGCCTGCGGGTCAGGGGATCGGATTCGACTACTTCTACGGCTTCCTTGCGGGAGAATCCTCGCAATGGGAGCCTGCGGTCGTCGAAAACACGGTTCGGGTGAATCCGTCTGAAGGCAAGACGGAATATCACTTCACCGAAGACATGACCGACAAGGCCGTCTCATGGATGAAGCAGGTCCACGCGCTGACGCCAGAGCGGCCGTTCTTCATGTATTGGGCCCCCGGCGCTTCCCATGGTCCGCATCACATCTTCAAGGAATGGGCGGACAAGTATAAGGGCCAATTCGACGACGGCTGGGACGTCATGCGCGAGCGCGTCTTTGCCCGCCAGAAGGAACTCGGCTGGATCCCGAAAGACACCGAGCTGACGCCGCGGCCGACGACGCTTGCCGCATGGGCCGATATTCCTGAGGATGAAAAGCCATTCCAGCGCAGGCTCATGGAAGTGTTCGCCGGATACACCGAGCATGCCGACGCCCAAGCCGGCCGGTTGATCGATGCCCTGGACGAGCTCGGCATCCGCGACAACACGCTCGTCTTTTATATCTGGGGCGATAACGGCTCGAGTGCGGAAGGCCAGAACGGCACGATCAGTGAGCTCCTGGCGCAGAATGGCATTCCTTCCGAGATCAAGGATCACATTCGCACCATGAACGAGCTCGGTGGCCTGGATGTGCTCGGCTCGCCCAAGGTGGACAACATGTATCATGCCGGCTGGGCTTGGGCTGGCTCCACCCCATACCGGTCGACCAAGCTGATTGCCGCGCATTTTGGTGGAACCCGCACGCCGCTCGCAGTGTCCTGGCCAAGCAGGATCAAGGCCGACACGACCCCGCGTTCGCAATTCCATCACGTCAACGATATCGTGCCGACGATCTACGACATCCTGAGCATCACGCCGCCGAAGCTTGTCGACGGCGTGAGCCAGGATCAGATCGACGGCACCAGCATGACCTATTCCTTCGCGTCTCCGACGGCGCCGGAACACAAAAAGGAACAGTATTTCGAGGTCATGGGCAGTCGTGCCTACTACAAGGACGGTTGGATGGCTTCCGCATTCGGGCCGAGAGTGCCTTGGCAAGCAGGCGTCGATCCTTCGATCATGAAATGGTCGCCAAAGGACGATGTTTGGGAGCTCTATGATCTCAAGAAGGATTTCTCCCAGGCGAAGGACATCGCCGCCGCGAATCCAGACAAGCTCATTGAGCTGAAGAACGGGTTCGAGGTCAGCGCGAACGACAACAAGGTCTATCCGGTTGGCGGGGGGTTATGGTCCGCAGTCTTCCACCCGGAAGACGCACCATCCAATCCGGCCAAGACGTTCGAGTACACGCAGGAGGTCGTTGGCGTTCCCGAGTTCACCGCACCGCGACTGGGATCGCGCAGCAATCTTGTCACGATTGATGCGGATCTAGAGCCCGACTCGAAGGGTGTACTCTACGCGCTCGGTGCCGTCTCAGGCGGTGTCGCCCTTTGGATCGAGAACGGGAAGCTCAACTACGAGTACAATCTGTTCGAGATCGAACGGACGCAGTTGCAAACCTCCGCACCACTCCCGACAGGAAAAGTAAAAATCGAGGTCGAAACCCGCAAGGCTGACGGCATCCGCCCCGCGCCTCTCGACATCGTCATCCGCGTTGACGGCAAAGAGGTCAGCAAGGGGCGTGTCCCACGCTCGACAGCGATCACCTTTACCGCAAATGACGCCTTTGACGTCGGCCGGGACAGCTATTCCCCTGTCTCACTCGCGTATTTCGACCGCAAGCCGTTCGCCTTCAATGGCAAGATCCGGCATCTGAAGGTCGATTACCTGAACTAAGCGCCGACCGGCTGGAGGTGGCGAGCAAGGCTCTCGCCGCCTCTTTCTTGGCAATGCTGGGCATCAACGTCTGAGGCAGCCATTTGAGGATGCTCGCCTGACGAGGGAAAAACTACGGTCTCGGCCTACCCCTTCTGCGGGGAGCCCCCCAACGCCCCTGTAGGGCGT
>NZ_JBFUKO010000462.1:0-4444 GCF_056400805.1 Aminobacter sp. P4_H6_2 | reverse complement strand
CTACTATCCCTTGGTCGATGGTGACTGTTTTCTGCGCCTGGCTATTCGCCTCGTTGTAAATGACCAAAGCTGCAACTGGGATCAGGTATGGAGAGGCCGTGACGGCAGAACCTGCCAGAACCATGTTTGGGATCGCCTTGTACAGCGTACTCCAACTATAGACGATGTTGCGCCAGTGCGTGCGCTGTTTCGGAATGGGGCTGTCCGTCCCTGTCTGGAACGTCTCGAAATTTGAGTTCGGTATATCCGGTACGTCGAACCCCTCGGAGACGAAAGCTTCTCTGATCTGATCTGCCAGTGGCGCTATCGTCTCCCATTGGTCCGGAAGTACTTGTCGGAGCCGGCCTTCGAAGTCGGTTGCGATCATGCCCTGCGTCCCGAGCTGAATCCACAAAGTTGCGCTTCCCAATGCCAGCAGGATTCACTGTCCCTTTGAGCATTTCAATACCCGCATTCGGATGAGTACAGGTGAATGGGCGAGACCGCCCATCGCATGTCCAATACTCTGACTTTTTTGCTCTGGTATCGGCCGTCTGCAGCGCGGGATACTGAGCGCGTCTGAAAATTTACCCATTCAATGTCGTCCAGTGGCGGCAGTTTCGCCTATGCGTCGTGACCTACGCGAGATTCGCGGGTTCGCGCCCACAGCTAGCATCAGCAGGTCGCTGGGGTTGATTATCGCCAGCGCAATCGCTTCGATGGTGGTTTGCTTGTTCGTGCCCTGATCGTGCAAGGTTTCAAGATCCCCACTCAAACGATCTAGCGAGTGGCTCCGGTCACTACACAATTCGAGGAGGCCTTCAGAGGTTTGAAATTTCCTCTCTCCATTAATTGACAATGGCGTCGTCATCCATACTAGATATAGGCGTCGTGGTTCTTCTGAGTCTGTTTTAGGCTTGGAAGCTAAGAGGGAAGCCGGTGAGCGAGTTCGCAATGCCGGTGCTGCCCCCGCAACTGTAAGCAGTGAGTTGCTGTCGAGTAACGCCACTGGCGCCATGGAGCGCTGGGAAGGCCAGACAGCGGCAATGACCTGCGAGCCAGGAGACCTGCCGCGATAGATTTTGAACGTCCACGGGCGGGGTGTCCCGGTGGTGCGCTTGCGTTCTGCCGGCTTGCGCCGGCCGAGATTCAGCATGCGTCCGCTGAAGGCCTTCGCCCCAAACCATCGGGGAAGATGATGTTGGCGACCACTACACTTCAAACTACCGGGACCGACAGGATTCAGTCAGCTTTCAGCCAGGGTGGTTTCGAGACCGCGTCCGAACCTGGCTACCGGGTCATTCGGCGCAACGGCTCGGTGACACCGTTCGATGCGACCAAGATCACGGTCGCGCTGACCAAGGCGTTTCTCGCCACCGAGGGCCCGGTGGCGGCCGGTTCGCGCCGCGTCCACGACGTCGTCGGCGAGCTGGCCGGGCAGGTGTTTGCCGCGCTCACGCGACGGGCAGACGCCGGCCGCACCTTCCACATCGAGGAAATCCAAGACCAGGTCGAGCTGGCGTTGATGCGCTCCGAGCATCACAAGGTCGCCCGCGCTTATGTGCTCTACCGCGAGGAGCGGGCGCGCGAACGGGCTGCCACCAAAACGGCATGTGTCGAGGTCGCCGCACCGACGCTCCAGGTCAAGGCCGATGACGGCAGCTTGTTGCCGCTGGACGAGACACGCCTGGCCCGTATCGTCGACGAGGCGTGCGACGGGCTTGAGGCAGTCTCTTCGGATACCATCCTGGCTGAGACCAAGCGCAATCTTTATGACGGCATCACGGTCGACGAGCTTTCGCTGGCGCCGATTCTGGCTGCGCGAACGCTTGTCGAGACCGAGCCGAACTACGCCTTCGTCAGCGCCCGGCTGCTGATGGACCGCCTCCGGCGTGAGGCACTGAGCCTCGTCGCCGGCAGGTCCGAGCAGGCGACGCAAGGCGAAATGGCAGAACGCTATGCCTCCTATTTCGCCGACTTTATCGCCACCGGCATCGCGGTCGAGCTGATCGATCCCGAACTTGGCCGCTTCGATCTCGTCCGCCTGGGCGCGGCACTGAAGCCGGAGCGTGACCTGCAATTCCAGTATCTCGGGCTGCAGACACTCTATGACCGCTATTTCCTGCACGCCACTGGCAAGCGTTTCGAGCTTCCTCAAGCCTTTTTCATGCGTGTCGCCATGGGGCTTGCGGCACGCGAGATCRATCGTGAGGCCCGTGCAATCGAAATCTACGATCTGTTGTCGTCCTTCGACTTCATGGCCTCGACGCCGACGTTGTTCAATTCCGGCACGCTGCGGCCGCAGCTGTCTTCCTGCTTCCTCACCACCGTCGCCGACGATCTCGACGGCATCTTCAAGGCGGTGAAAGACAATGCGCTGCTCGCCAAATATTCGGGCGGCCTCGGTAACGACTGGACCCCGGTGCGTGGGCTTGGCGCCCACATAAAGGGCACCAATGGCGAGAGCCAGGGCGTGGTGCCGTTCTTGAAGGTGGCCAACGACACCGCGATCGCCGTCAATCAGGGCGGAAAGCGCAAGGGCGCGGTCTGCGCCTATCTCGAGACCTGGCATATCGACATCGAGGAGTTCCTCGACCTCAGGAAGAACACCGGCGACGACCGTCGCCGCACCCACGACATGAACACCGCAAATTGGGTGCCGGACTTGTTCATGGAGCGCGTCGAGGCCGACGGCGAGTGGACGCTGTTTTCTCCTGACGAGACGCCCGATCTGCACGATCTCTACGGTAAGGCCTTCAAGGCAGCCTACGAAGGCTACGAGGCGACAGCCTCCACGGGCGCCATCAAGGTGTTCCGCAAGGTCCGGGCGCTCGACCTGTGGCGCAAGATGCTGACCATGCTGTTCGAAACAGGGCATCCCTGGATCACGTTCAAGGATCCCTGCAACATCCGCTCGCCGCAGGGCCATGTCGGTGTTGTGCATTCGTCGAACCTGTGCACCGAAATCACGCTCAACACGTCGAAGGACGAGGTTGCCGTCTGCAATCTCGGTTCGGTCAATCTTGCCAATCACGTCGCAGCCGAGGGGCTCGACCTCGACCGGCTTGCCCGCACGGTGAAGACGGCGATGCGCATGCTCGACAACGTCATCGACATCAATTTCTACACCATTCCCGAAGCCAGGCGCTCGAACCTGCAACACCGTCCGGTCGGGCTCGGTCTGATGGGTTTCCAGGATGCGTTGCAGGCGATGAAGATCCCCTACGCTTCCGACGCGGCGGTGGCCTTTGCCGACGCCAGCATGGAGGCGATCTCCTACAACGCGATTTCGGCGTCCTGCGACCTCGCCGCCGAACGCGGGCGCTATCCTAGCTTCGACGGTTCGCTGTGGTCGAAGGGTATCTTGCCGATCGATTCCATCCGGCTGCTCGAAGAGGCTCGCCCTGGCGTGGAGATGGATGCGTCCTCGACGCTCGACTGGGACAGCCTGCGCAAGCGCGTCCAGAAGACCGGGATGCGCAATTCCAACACCATGGCGATCGCGCCGACGGCCACGATCTCCAACATCTGCGGCGTGGCACAGTCAATCGAGCCAGCCTACCAGAACCTGTTCGTCAAATCGAACATGTCGGGCGACTTCACCGTGGTCAACGCGGCCCTTGTCCATGATTTGAAGGCGAGGGGGCTGTGGGACGAGGTCATGGTCTCCGACCTCAAATATTTCGACGGCTCGGTCGGTCAGATCGACCGCATCCCCGACGAGCTCAAGGCGCTATACGCCACCGCTTTCGAGATCGACAGCGCCTGGCTGATTGAGGCCGCGTCGCGACGGCAGAAATGGATCGATCAGGCCCAGTCGCTCAACCTCTACATTGCCAATCCGAGCGGCAAGAAGCTCGACGCGCTCTATCGCCTTGCGTGGAGCAAGGGCCTGAAGACGACCTATTACCTGCGTTCGCGCTCGGCCTCGCATGTCGAGAAGTCGACGCTGAAGGGCACCGACGGCAAGCTCAATTCCGTCTCCGCTGTAGCCGTTGCCGCGTCGGCGCCGATCATCGTTAACGCCGACGCGGCATGGGGCAAAGCCTGCGCCATCGACGATCCCGAATGCGAAGCCTGCCAGTAGACATCAGCGAAAGCCGTCAACGCAGGCGCTGACCCTCATCCCTCTGCCGGGACCTTCTCCCCGTTTAGTGACGGGGAGAAGGAGGAAGCGGCAACCTCGCGGCCAGCCATCCTCTCCCCGTTACTAAACGGGGAGAGGATGCCGGCAGGCAGGTGAGGGACAGCGTCGAGGGCGCAGAACAAATCAAGGAAAACAAAAAATGCTCGACTGGTCCGAACCGAAATTTACACCCATCGTCCCGCCACTTGCAGACGTTCCGCTTGCCGATGCCACCGGTCTCGGTGTCATCGAACGTGGCGGCGGTCGCGTCCGCGTCGACGACAAGCGCATGACCAATGCCCGTGCCGACGTGAACCAGCTTCTGCCGCTCAAATACCG
>NZ_JBFUKO010000461.1:0-4444 GCF_056400805.1 Aminobacter sp. P4_H6_2 | reverse complement strand
ACGTAGCGCAGATCTTCAACTTCATCACTGGCTATGCCGAGCCGGCGGAGGAGATGTGCATCGCCTTGTCGCCCTACACGCTGCGCAGCCGCATCCTCAAACATATCGCCGATGAGGTCGAGCATGCCCGCAATGGCAAGCCGGCGCAGATATGGATGAAGATGAACGCGCTGGTCGATCCGATCATCATTGACGCGCTTTACGATGCCAGCCGAAGCGGGGTCGAAATCGACCTTGTGGTGCGCGGCATCTGCTGCCTGAGGCCACAGGTGCCCGGGCTGTCGGAGAACATTCGCGTCAAGTCGATCGTCGGCCGCTTCCTCGAGCACAGCCGCATCTACTGCTTCGGCAATGGCCATGGCCTGCCGTCGGACGAGGCCGTTGTCTACATCAGCTCGGCGGATTTGATGYCGCGCAACCTCGACCGCCGTGTCGAATGCATGGTGCCGATCACCACGCATTCGACTGTGCACGAGCAGGTGCTTGGCCAGGTCATGCTCGGAAACATCATGGACAACCAGCAAAGTTTCGAAGTATTGGCGGATGGAACCTCGCGGCGGATCACGCTGGACGAGGGCGAAGAGCCGTTCAATGCGCAGGAATATTTCATGACCAATCCGAGTCTGTCCGGACGGGGTGACGCGCTGAAGTCTCACGCACCCAAACGCATTGCCCAGTTCAAACGTCGCAAGAAGGCTGAGGCGGCGGCCACCTGATGGCGCAACTTTCGCAGGGCCGGCTCAAGGACCGCCGACCGCTGTCGATCATCGATATCGGCTCGAACTCCATCCGTCTGGTCGTCTATGAAGGGTTGGCGCGCTCGCCGACCCTTCTGTTCAACGAAAAGATGCTGGCCGGTCTTGGCCGCGGCATCGTTTCGACGGGAAAGCTCGACCCCGAGGGTGTGACGCGCTCGATGGAGGAATTCAGGCGTTTTCGCGGGTTGTCCGAACAGGCGGGCGCGGAAAAGATGTATGTGCTGGCGACCGCTGCGGCGCGCGAGGCCATCAACGGTCCCGATTTCATCCAGCGCGCCGAAGATGTGCTCGGCACCAAGATCCAGGTGCTGACTGGCCGTGAAGAGGCCCATTATTCCGCTCTTGGCGTGATTTCCGGCTTCCATCCCGCCGACGGTATCGCCGGCGATCTGGGCGGCGGTAGTCTGGAACTCGTCGACGTCCGGGGTGAAGACATTGGCGAGGGCATCACCTTGCCGCTCGGTGGCCTGAGACTCCAGGACATGGCGAAAGGCTCGCCGGTGGTGGCGGCCAAGATCGCGCGCACCGAACTCATGCGCGCCAAGCTGCTCAAGGGCGGGCAGGGCAGGACCTTCTATGCCGTGGGCGGGACGTGGCGAAACCTCGCCCGCTTGCATATGGGCATCACCAACTATCCGCTTGAGGTGATGCACCACTACGAGCTCGATCCCACGAGCCTGATCCCCTTCCTCAAGCAGGTCGCGCGTGGCGATGTCGAAAAGGTCAAGGGCATCGAAGGCGTGTCGAAGAACCGCCGCTCGCTTTTGCCCTATGGCGCTGTGGTGCTGCAGGAAATCATCGAGGCGATGGAGCCGTCGAAGATTGTTGTCTCGGCTCTCGGTGTGCGCGAGGGCTTTTTGTTTTCGCTGCTCGACGAGCAGGAACAGCGTGCCGATCCGCTTATCTCTGCTGCCGAAGAACTGGCCTTGCTGCGCGCGCGTTCGGTGCGCCATGCGCACGAGCTGGCCGAATGGACACGCAAGTCATTCGCTGCCTTCGGCATCGAAGAGACGGAGGAGGAGGCGCGCTATCGTCATGCCGCCTGCCTGCTCGCCGATATCGGCTGGCGCGCCCATCCTGAATATCGGGGCAGGCAATCGCTCAACATCATCGCGCACGCGTCGTTTATCGGTGTCGACCATCCGGGCCGTGCCTTCCTGGCGCTGGCCAACCTGTTCCGCCACGACGGCGTTTTCAACGACACCTTCGCCCCGGAGCTGAAGGAGCTGGCGACACCACGCTATCTCGAACGCGCACGCATCCTGGGCGCCATGATGCGGGTGGTCTATCTGCTCACGGCCTCGATGCCCGGCGTGATGCCGAAGCTGCGCTGGGAAGACCGGGGCCATGGCGTGCTGGCGCTGATCATCCCAGCAGAATTCGGCCAGCTCTACGGGGAGCGGCCGGCAGGGCGTCTGGCGCAACTTGCCAAGGTCACTGGTCGCAAGCTGGTGCTGGCGGTCGAGGACGGCCCGAGCATCTCGGTCAAATAGATCGGCGGAACAGCAACCGGTCGAGCGAGATCGCACCTGCGCCTGCGACTGATAGCGCAATCAGGCCGCCAGATGTGGCAATGTCCTTCATCAGGGCCTGCTGGTGCATGAAGGCCATCGCCGGATTGTCGCCGCCCTGGCCGTAATGGCCAATGAAACCGGCGGCCAGCGCAAAGGCGGCGAGCAGCAGCGACACCGCGCGGGTCTGAAAGCCAAGCAGCACCAGCGCCCCACCGCCCAGTTCCAGCAATCCGACGCCCAGTGCCACGAATGTCGGCAAGGGAAAGCCGAGCCCGGCGAAGTAGCTGGCGGAGCCTGAGATATTCGAAAGAGTACTGATGCCAGCGGGCACAAACAGTGCGGCGATCAGGATTCGGGCGACAAGCAGCAACAGATTGTTGAGCATCGGGGTAACCTCACAGCCGCAGGATGCACCTGTGCATTGGTGATGTCATCACTATGTCGATCTGTCGGCCACTTCAGCGCACAAAAAAGCCCGGGACAAGCCCGGGCTAATCTTGGGAGGAAGTCTGCTTGGTTTAGCGGCGGCGGGCGTCGATCGACAGCGCGCCGGCGCCAAAGGCTGCGAGCACGAACAGGCCACCGGCGATTGCCAGGTTCTTCTGCAGAAACATCACCTGCGTCGGATCGGCGAAGTTGAGGTGTGCGATTGCGGTCGCAGCCAGGGTGAACAGGCCGAGCACGATCGCAGCGACGCGAGTCTGGAAGCCAACCAGGATGGCGATGCCGCCGGCCAGTTCAACCAAGCCGACAACCACGGTCGTAACCGTCGGCAGCGGCAGGCCGATGCTGGCGAACCAGCCGGCGGTGCCGGAAATGGCGGTCAGCTTGGCGAAGCCGGCGAGGATGAAGATGATCGACAGCAGGACGCGGCCTGCAAGGATGAGGGCCGAAGCGTTACCGCTGACGGCCTTTTCGGAAGCGATGGAAGCATTGGACATTGGGGTGAGGCTCCGTTGAAATTCGATGCCCCACACCTAATGGATTTCGACTGTTCACTAAAGGTGCGAATGTGTCGACAGATCGTTCACAGTTGGAATGATTTTGCGTTAAAGCGCCGCGCGTCCATTAGGAGGCGCAGCGCTCTAAACGTAAGAAAACTGGCAATCAACCCGGATGGGTCATGTCCTCCGGGCGCACGATCCGGTCGTAGTCTTCGCCCGAAACCAGTCCGGTCGCCAAGGCTTCCTCGCGCAGCGTGGTGCCGTTCTTATGCGCGGTCTTGGCGATCTTGGCAGCGTTGTCGTAGCCGATGGTGGGGGCGAGTGCCGTCACCAGCATCAGCGAACGGTCGAGTGCTGCCTTGATGTTGTCTTCGCGTGCTTCGATGCCGACGACGCAATTGTCGGTGAAGGAAACAGCCGCGTCGGCCAGCAGCTGCACCGACTGCAGGAAGTTGTAGGCCATGACCGGGTTGTAGACGTTGAGCTCGAAATGGCCCTGGCTGCCGGCGAAGGTTAGCGTGGCGTTGTTGCCGAACACCTGCGCGCAGACCTGTGTCAGCGCTTCGCACTGGGTCGGATTGACCTTGCCCGGCATGATCGACGAGCCCGGTTCGTTTTCAGGCAGCGACAACTCGCCGAGACCCGAGCGCGGGCCCGAGCCGAGGAAACGGATATCGTTGGCGATCTTGAACAGTGCTGCCGCGGTCGCGTTGATGGCGCCGTGGCTGAAGACCATCGAATCGTGAGCGGCGAGTGCTTCGAACTTGTTGGGTGCGGTGACGAAGGCGAGACCGGTGATGGCGGCGATCTGCTCGGCAACCTTTTCGGCAAAGCCAATCGGGGCGTTGAGGCCGGTTCCGACGGCGGTGCCGCCCTGGGCGAGTTCCTGGAGACCGGGCAGGGTCAGTTCGATGCGCTTGATCGACGAGGCGACCTGGGCGGCATAACCGCCGAATTCCTGGCCCAGAGTCAGCGGCGTCGCATCCTGGGTGTGGGTGCGGCCAATCTTGATGATGTGGTTGAATTCCTTGGCCTTCTTGTCCAGAGCGGCGTGCAGGCGCTTCAAGGCCGGCAGCAAGTCATGGACGATGCGCTCGGCGCAGGCGATGTGCATGGCGGTGGGATAGGTGTCGTTCGACGACTGGCTCATATTGACGTGGTCATTGGGGTGGACCGGCTTCTTCGAGCCCATCTCGCCGCCCAGCATCTCGATGGCGCGGTTCGAGAT
>NZ_JBFUKO010000460.1:0-4450 GCF_056400805.1 Aminobacter sp. P4_H6_2 | reverse complement strand
GCGCCGATCTTCAGAAATTGATTCCGGATCGGCGTCTACCGCATTTCAAATGCTGCGTTTTCTAGGCTTGGCCGATTTGGACATCCGGCTCCACCCGAAAACCTGCCGGCAAAGCGCAGCAACAATAATGCCAAAGCCGCGACGGGGACAACTTGGCGTCAGCAAACTCCTGACAAAGCGCCAGCTCAGGGGGCCGATCCGACATTCGAGTTGACAGGCGGCCATAATTCAATACCCGTCGCGTTAGAGCGCCGCGCGTCCCTTGGGACGCGCAAAGGACGCTCCAACATTTTAAAGTGACGCATCGTGCTTTCCGAAATCCGTTCGGATATTCGGGCCGATGCGTTAGAGATATATGCTTCGCTTGCGCGGGAGATCAATCAGATGACCATCAACGTCGCTCCGGTGGGCTTGACGCGCGATCTCGTCGAGCGCGAAAAGTCGGGCAAGCCAATCCGCATCGGCCTGATCGGTTGCGGCGAGATGGGCACCGACATCGTCACCCGCGTGGCGCATATGCCGGGCATCGAGATCGGCGCCATATCCGAGCTCCACCCCGAAGCGGCGATGAAGGCGGCCCAGATCGCCTATCAGGAGCCGGGGCATTCCCGCGAGGTGTCGAACGCTGAGGCGCTGAACGATGCCATCGAGGCGAGGAAGATCGCGGTCACAAGCGACGCGGACCTGATCCTGAACAGCGGGCTGATCGACGTCGTCATCGACGCGACCGGTGTTCCGGCTGTCGGTGCGGAGATCGGCCTGCGCGCCATGGAGCACGGCAAGCATCTCGTCATGATGAACGTCGAGGCGGACGTCACCATCGGCGCCTATCTCAAATCCGAGGCTGACCGGCTCGGCGTCACCTATTCGCTCGGCGCCGGCGACGAGCCATCGTCGTGCATGGAGTTGATCGAGTTCGTCTCGGCGATGGGCCACACTGTCGTTGCCGCCGGCAAGGGCAAGAACAACCCGCTCAACATCGACGCCATTCCCGACAACTATGTCGAGGAGGCGACGCGGCGGAACATGAATGTGCGCATGCTTGTCGAGTTCGTCGATGGCTCCAAGACCATGGTCGAGATGGCGGCGATCGCCAATGCCACCGGGCTCGTGCCCGACAAGGCCGGCATGCACGGCCCCTCGGCGACGCTCGACCAGCTATCCAAGGTGCTGGTGCCCGAAAAGGATGGCGGCGTCTTGTCGAGGGTCGGCGTCGTCGACTATTCGATCGGCAAGGGTGTCGCGCCAGGCGTGTTTGTCATCGCCGACATGTCGCATCCCAGGATTTCCGAGCGCATGGAAGATTTGAAGATGGGCCACGGCCCTTACTTCACCTTCCACCGCCCTTACCACCTGACCTCGCTCGAAGTGCCTTTGACCTGCGCGCGCGTGGTGCTGCACGGCAAGGCCGACATGGTGCCGCTGGCAAAGCCCGTCGCCGATGTCTGCGCTGTCGCCAAGAAGGACATGCAGCCGGGCGAAAAACTCGATGCCATCGGCGAATATTGCTACCGCGCCTGGATCATGACCGCGCCCGAAGCGCGCGCGGCAAAGGCGATCCCGTGCGGGCTGCTGCAGCGCGGCACGGTGACCAAGCCGATCAGGAAGGGTGAGCTGATCACCTACGCCAACGCCGCCGTCGAGCCGGGCTCGAAGATCGCCGAACTCAGGGCGCGGCAGGACAGGCTGGTTTACGGGGAGTAGGCGAGCTGCCCGTGCCCCGGATGGATGCACGGCGATCCAGTCTGGGCTCCTGCGCCGGGTCCATTCTGTAGGGCGCAATCTCGACTAGAGAACTCACATCGGCAGGGCGACGATTGAGACGGCCCATCTCCGCGGTGGCTCACTGGAAGATCTGTGGGCTTTCAGGCAGCTCAGCCAGCTCCGCGCAGAGTGTCAGGGCAGCCAGCACGACATGGGTCCGATCCCATCCCGCCATCTCGGCAACGCTCAGAAGCTTGACCAGCGAGGGCTCGATCGCGAACTGGCATTGCGCCAGATACTCCCCGTCTTCCGGCTCCAAAGTCGGTCTGTTTATACGCAAGTTCTTGGTCATTGGGTCAATTCAGAAAATCCATGTCCAGCGATAGGTCCGAAGTCGGACCGATAGGTCTCCTTCGCAGCCGATCGACGGTGCGACGATGAACTAGAGCATTGACACAGGTGAAGATAATGAATTCCAGTCAACTCACTTGAGTGGAATTCATATGTCATGACAAAAAAGCGGTCGATGCCGCAACTGCGGGCTCTTCAATCTTTCGAAGCTGTTGCGCGGCATCTTTCCGTTTCCCATGCGGCCCAAGAGCTTGGCGTGACGCAAAGCGCGGTCAGTCACCAGATCCGACGATTGAGCGAGGAACTTGGAGAGCGGCTAGTGGAACGGCAGGGGCGCGGCCTCGTGCTGACTGGCGCCGGGCATCGCCTTTCGCTTGAACTCGACCGTGCCTTCGATCTCATCGAGCGCTCGACGTCGCAGATTGTCGGCGCGGCCAATGGAACAGTACGCCTTGCCGTCTATGGGACCTTCGCGAGCGGCTGGCTCGTCGAGCGGCTGCCTGATTTTTTCACCCGGCACCCTGACATCGATCTGCAGCTCATCACGGTCAGCGAGGAAGATGAGATAAGCGACAGGATCGCCGATGCTTTCATCACGTCCATGCCTTCGCAGCGCGGATATCGGAGCGTTCTGCTCAAACGGGACCAACTGATCGCCGTTGCTCCCCGAGATCTGGGTCCCTGGCCGTGCCCCTTGATCACCACCGAAGTTTCGCCGTCTTCAGTGGGCGCCGATTGGATCGATTTCTGTCACCACAACGGCCTTGAGCTTTCGACCTTCCAGAAGGAGAGCTGGAAGCTGTGCACGCATTATCAGCAGGCGTTCGATATGGCCCGAGCCGGCATTGGCGCGGCGCTGGTTCCAGACTTCCTTGGCGAGCGCGGCATCGCCGAAGGAACCTTGCAAAGGCTATCCGGCGAGCCGATGCCGACTGGGGCGAGCTATTACCTGTCCATCAAGTTCAGCCGTAGCCAGGAGCCGGCGCTGGCGAGCCTGACGCAATGGCTCCGCGCGGCTGCGCGGTAACGTCCGGGGATGATGAATTCAGGTCACGTCAAACGCAAGTTGGGGCGTGCGTCGAGAGCCAAACGTCAAGCCTCCAGCGCCCCTGACCGCGCATCGTCGCTCGCGGCTACGCCGACAAGCTTGACCAGATCGTCGCCGGCACGCGTGGCGCGGTGCGAGCGGCGCGTCAGGATGTAGCCGTCCTGCGGCGCGAAGACGTCCACCCGACCGCCATCCTCGCCGGGCGCGCGCACGATGGTGGCGAGGTGTGCGCCAGCCTTGACCGTTTCACCCGGCTTGACGTGGTAGAGGATCGCGCCGGCGCAAGGGGCTGCTACCATTTCGATATGGTCGATGGGGGCGACCACGCCCTCGAACGTCGTTTTGGTTTCGATCGAGGTGTCGGCGATCACGCCGCGCGCCACCAGGAGCCGGTAGAGCCCTTCGGCGTCGGCCTCGGCAATGTCAGAATAGACGTCGGAGACGCCGCGATACTCGACCGTGGTGACGGCGCGGCTTTCGAGCCTGGCCTCCTTGCGCGGCATTTTGAGATAGGGGTGCAGCGAGGCCTCGTCGAAGGAAGAGCCCGACTGGCCGCCCCACAATATGACCGCGTCGACGCCCATATTGGCCGCGCAGTCGGCCATCGCCGGCCACAGCTCCTCAGGCACGTAGAGATAGGCGACACCCTCGTCGTCGCAGTGCAGGTCGAGCACGATGTCATGGCCGAGCGAAAGCTTGAGCAGGCGCGCCTTGAGCCGCTTGTCGGCCGTCATCGGCACATCGTCGCCGGGCAGAAGCGAGGCATCGGGGCGTTCGAGCAGTGGAAAGTCGCGGTTGTAGTTGACGCGCGTGCCAAGGTCGAAGCGGCCTTGCGATGCACCGAACAAAAGCTGATTGGCGCCGATCGGGTTGGCGCGCGGAACGATTGTCAGCTTGCCGCGAACGCGGCCTTCGCTTTGAGCCTTGCGCAGCTTGGGCATCAGCGCATCGATGGCAACGACGCCCGGCAGCTCGTCGCCATGCAGCGCCGCCTGGATATAGGCTGACGGCGCGTCGGCCGACGATCCGGCGATGTGGTAGACCGGGAGTTCGTAGGCGATGCCTTCGCTGTCGCCACGGATCGTCTCAACGGTCTTTTTCATCGTTTTCCCTCAATGTTTTCGTTTGATCAGCGATAGACCAGACAGCTGGCTCCGCGTCCTGATCCAGCGAAATCAAAGCCGCCGCACCAGAGCCAGATAGATCTTGAGCCCGTATCGCTGCCCCTCACCCTTACCCTCTCCCCGTAAGGACGGGGAGAGGGGGCGTCGGCGTCGCGGCCATCCTCCTTCTCCCTGTTCTTTACGGGGAGAAGGTCCGGCAGGGGATGAGGGGCAGCGCCAGCTC
>NZ_JBFUKO010000459.1:0-4458 GCF_056400805.1 Aminobacter sp. P4_H6_2 | reverse complement strand
GCCGAAACAAAAGATCGTGGCCGAGGCCCCTGGCCCCGACAAAGGATGCGATCACCACCATTGCCAGGCACTGCATGATGACCTGATTGACGCCGACCAGCAGCGCTTGCCTGGCGGCGGGGATTTCGACCATCCACAACGTCTGGAAGCGAGTGCAGCCGGCCATTTTTCCGGCCTCGCGGATCTCTTCGGCAACACCCTTCAGTCCAAGGATGGTGAGCCTTGCCATGGGCGGGATGGCGAAGATGACAGTGGCGATGGCGCCGGCCTTGTGACCGACACCGATGAAGACGGCGATTGGGATCAGATAGGAAAAATGCGGCAGCGACTGCAGCACGTTGAGCAGCGGCACGACTATCGCCTCGAACCAAGGCTTCTTGACCGCCATGATGCCGATCGCCAAGCCGACAAGGCCAGCGATGGGTGCGGCGACAAGCACCACAGACAGCGTGATCATCGACAGCTCCCATTTGCCGAAGATCGCCATATAGGCGACACAGCCTGCCGCCAGCGCGCCAAGCCGCCAATCTCTCAGATACCAGCCCAGTACGCCCGACAGGCCGGCGATCATGACCCACGGCATCGCGGGCACGCCGATTTGCGGGAAACCGGCGACCAGCAGGCCTTCGACGAAGGCCAAAGGCCAAGTGATGAGTTCGGCGATCCAGCGCGTCAGGTCCTTGAATGAGAACAGGCCGAACATCGCGTCGTCTCGCATGTGCTCGACCAGCCTATTTGCCCAGTCGACGAATGGGACGGTCCAGGCCTTGGGCACCTTCACCGCCCATTCGGGAAGCAGCGAGGCGGCCAACATCAGGACGATGAAAGGCAACACGATGAGCAGCGGCTTGGACATGCCGGCAAGGGTCTTGGGCTGCTCCATCTCTTCTGGGCGCGTCAGCGTCGTTGAGGTCATGCGCACTGTTCCCTGCCGTAGAGCGCGTCGATCAGGCTGTCGCGGCTTAGCGTGCCGACCAAAGCGCCCCCGTCGTCGACAACATCGACAGGGCGCTCCGACATCAACACCTGGCGGGCGACGCTTGCCAAAAGCGCCTGCGCCTGGACTGCAGCCACATCAGGTGTGCGTGACGATGCAGGTGCCATGACCGCGCGGACCGACATCAGGCGATCATGGGCGACGTTGCGGGTGAATTCGGCGACATAAGGGGTCGCCGGACAGGTGACGAGTTCTTCCGCGGTGCCAAGCTGTTCGACGACGCCGTCCTTCATGATGGCGATCCTGTCGGCAACGCGGATCGCCTCGTCGAAGTCATGGGTGATGAAGACGATTGTCTTGTTGAGCACCTGCTGGAGGCGCAGGAACTCGTCCTGCATTTCCCTGCGGATCAACGGATCGAGGGCCGAAAACGGCTCGTCGAGAAACCAGACGTCGGGACCCACGGCAAGCGAGCGGGCAATGCCGACACGCTGTTGCTGGCCGCCCGAGAGTTCGCGGGGATAGTAGCCCTCGCGCCCCTTCAAGCCGACGAGCTCGATCACTTCGCGTGCGCGTGCCTCGCGTTTGTGCCGGTCTGTACCCCTGACCTGGAGCGGAAAGGCGACGTTGTCGAGCACCGTGCGATGCGGCAGCAAGGCGAAATGCTGGAACACCATGCCCATCTTGTGACGCCTGAGTTCGATCATCTCGCGCTCGGACGCTGCGAGAATGTCCTGCCCCTCGAACATCACCTCCCCGGCCGTCGGCTCGATGAGACGGGCGAGGCAGCGCAGCAAGGTTGACTTGCCGGAGCCCGAAAGGCCCATGACAACGAGAATTTCGCCGGGCATCACCTCGAAGGACACATCGCGGACGGCGGGGATGTAGCCTTCAGCCCTTATGGCTTCGATCGAAGGGTTGCCGCCTTGGCGGCGCAGAAAGCCGGCAGGGTCAGAGCCGTAGAGCTTCCAAAGGTTGCGGCATGCGATTTTTGCTTCGGTCATGTCGAGTTTGCCTCTCGCCAAAGTGGCCGATGGATGCGCGCGGCGAGGTGACGCCTGCATTGTGCAAGCGTCACGACACCACGACACGACTTTTCGATGCAGGACTTAGCTGCCGGAACCGAGCCAGGTCTTCCAACGCGCCTCATTGTCAGCCAGCCATTTGTCGGCGGCCTGTTCAGGCTCCATGTTGTCGATGTCGGCCAGCTTGGCTTGAACAGCGATGTCCATGTTGGTGAAGTTGATCTTCTGCAAGATCGCGTAGGCCTTGGGCCACTTGGTGGGGAATTCCTTCCAGGCGGCGATCTTCAGATAGCCGTCTTTCGGATTGCCGCAGTCGTAGCTCAGTTCCTTGTTGGTGCCCCAGGACRGATCGTCCTTGCATTTCGGGTCGAAGGCCGGGAACTCGACGAACTTGCCATCATAAAGCGCTTCGACGAAGTTCGGCGTCCAGTTGAACAGGACGATCGGCTCCTTGCGCTTGACGGCGGAATCGAGTTCCGCCCACAGTGCCGCGGACGAGCCGGCGTTGACGACTTCGAAATTCAAGCCGAGGGCTTCGACGCGCTCGGCGTCATGCTTCAGCCAGTCGACCGGGCCACCGAGGAAGCGGCCCTTCGGCGCGGTCTCAGCCGTTGAGAACTTGTCGGCGCAGGCATTCAACGCCTCCCAGGCCGGCAATCCGGGGCAAACTTCTTCGACATAGGTGGGGTACCACCACTCTTCGCGCGTCTTGGCATCGTGGGTGGCGGCATCGACGACACAGCCCTCCTTGAGCACCTTCTGGAACGCAACGCCGAAGGCGCCTTCCCAGACTTCGTGCACCAGGCTGACGTCGCCTTCGCAAAGTGCCGTGTAGACGACCTGGCTATCGGCGGAGACATATTCGACCTTGGCGCCGCCCTTTTCGAGCAGCTTGCCGACTATATGGGCGCCGACGATCTGGCTCGACCAATTGTGGGTCGGGATCTTGATGGCGTCTGTGGAATCCTCGGCGAATGCCGTGCCCGCCGCGAAGGCCAGGATCGTGGCCATGGCTGCAGACTTCGTGAACTTGCTCATTGAAGCTCCCATTGTTTTGTGTTGCGATCGTTCCCGTGGAGTTTCGGATGTTGGCTCTATGGGCCTGTTCCTTTTCCGCTCCAGCCCCGCAAACATAGCGGTAAGAAGTGAACCGGTGTCGGGAGGGGTGTAAAAGTCGTGGTCTGACTTGTGAAAAGATGTTAATCGGGAATGGGGAGKACAAGATGGCATGCGGGTTCAACATCACATCGTGATCGTGGAGGATGACCTGGTCACGCGGGCAAAACTTGCCGGCTATTTCCTGGCCGAGGGCTACAAGGTCAGCGAAGCGGGCGACGGCGAGCAAATGCGCACCATCATGGACCGGCATCCGGCCGACCTGCTGATGATCGACATCAATCTGCCTGGCGAGGATGGGCTCAAGCTTACCCGCGAGCAGCGCGAACGCTCCGATGTCGGCATCATTCTGGTTACCGGTAGAACCGATACTGTCGATCGCATCGTTGGTCTCGAAATCGGCGCCGACGACTACGTGACCAAGCCGGTCGAGCATCGCGAACTGCTCGCTCGCGTGAAAGGTCTGCTGCGCCGGGTCGGCAAGGGCCGGCAACCTGCGATCGCTGCAAGCTCACGCCATTTCTACGGCTGGACGCTCGAAGTGTCGCGCCGCACGCTGCAGGCGGCCGACGGCACTTTCGTCGAGCTGACGGGAGCCGAATTCAAGCTTCTGTCGGTGTTGACCGCCAACCCTGGCCAGGTGCTGTCGCGCGAGCGCCTGCTGCACGAGATATCGCGGCGCGAATGGGACGCCAGCGACCGCACCGTCGATGTGCTGGTGCGACGACTACGCCAGAAGCTGAACGACAATCCGCGCTCGCCCCGCATCATCGTCACGGCCCATGGCGAGGGATATTTCTTCGCACCTGACGCCAGCCAGGCGCCTCGGGGGGCTGCAAACTTCTAGTCTGCCCCCTGCCCTCGTGCCGCCTCAGGCCGATTGCGCTGGGGCGCTCCCCAGCATCTTTTCCCATTGCCGCGTGCCCTCGGCAAAGGCTGCCTCGCACGCATTGACCATGCGCCTCAGCTCGGCAAGGGACGCTGCGACTGACGCGGTTTCGAGCGCCTCGGCAGACTTCAGCAAGCGTGGAAATCCAAGTGAACCGGCCGAACTTCGCGTCGCATGGGCTAGGTCCCGGATGGCTTCGCGATCACCGGCTTTCACGGCGTCATGCATCGAGCGAAACCGCTTGGGCAGGCTGTCATGAGCGATGCGATGCAGACGCAGTACCGTTTCGGAACCGAGTGCTGCGAGATCGGCCTGGCAAGCCGCAGCGTCCAGTGCCGCGACCACTGGCGAAGCCGGACCCAACCGATCGGCGAGAGTGGCAATCGCGTCGAGCAGGTGCTCATGCACGATCGGTTTTGCAACGAAGGCATCGACGCCTGAATCGAGATAGCGGTCGACGTCGGTCTTGAACACATGCGCCGACATGGCAA
>NZ_JBFUKO010000458.1:0-4478 GCF_056400805.1 Aminobacter sp. P4_H6_2 | reverse complement strand
GAGGAGGGCAACCAGCCGAGCCAGACCGAAAAGATCATGATCAGCATCATGCCTTGCCAGAAATTCGGCAGGCTGAACCCGAGGATCGAGCCGGTCATGATCGTTTCATCAGCGACCGTACGCGGCTTGAGCCCGGCGATCAGGCCAAGCGGTATGCCGAGCACGAGCGCTATGGTCAGCGCCACGAAAGAAAGCTCCAGCGTCGCTGGCAGCCGCTGGAAGATCAGGCTGATGGCTGGCTGGTTGAAGACGAAGGACCGGCCGAAATCGCCGTGCAGCGCGTTGACGAGGAAGGTGCCGTATTGCGCGATCAACGGTCGGTCGAGCCCAAGCGCGCGGATCGCCGCTTCGCGTTCGGCGAAGCTGGCGTCGGCCGGGATCAAGATATCGACGGGATTGCCGATGGCGTAGACGCCGACGAAAACCAGAACCGACGTCAGGAATACGACGAACAGGCTTTGGCTGAAGCGACGGATGATGAAGATCGTCATCGCGCGGCGGCTCCTTGCTTGGCTTGCCTGAAAGGGCTGCGCCCGGTCATCACGTGAATGCTCTCCTCCCGGTGGCAGTTGTTGACTGCCTGTTGTCGTGCGACGTAGCAGCGAGGGTAGGAGGCGCGCAATCTTATGAGTTTTGTGCATTACTCGATGCAAAAAGGGCGCCGGCGCAGATCCGTTGCCTTGGCGAATAGGGACGCGGGATGAATCTCAAGCAACTGGAAGTGTTCCGCGCGGTGATGCAGACCGGATCGACCATCGGCGCATCGGGCGTGCTCGCTTTGTCGCAGTCGGCGATCAGCAGGCAGTTGAGCAGCCTGGAAGAGGAGATCGGCTTCGAGCTTTTCCGCCGCGAAAAGGGCAGGCTGGTTCCGAAGCCGGAGGCGACCGCACTGCTGCAGGAGGTCGGTGAGCTTTCGGACGTGTTGGCGCGGCTGAAGCGCCGGACCGACGAACTCAGCGCCGGGCGCTCGGGCCGGACGTTGATCAAGATGGGGTTTCCGCACTCACTGACCACCACGCTTTTGCCAAGGCTGGTCGCCGACTTTCTGGCCACCCAGGACCAGGTCAGCATCGAGCTGGTGGCTGGTCCCTACGATACGATCGAACGCGCGGTCATGGGGCGCAGCGTCGATTTCGGCTTTGTCCGGCTGCCGACCGAGGATCGCGGTCTGGTGACGATGCCGCTGGTGTCGAGTGGGCAATTATGCGTTTTGCCGACTGGCCATCCGCTCGCCGCGCGCGAAACCATCAGTGCTGACGATCTGTCGGGCACCGATCTGGTGCTGCTCGGGCGGCTGAGATCGAGCCGCGAAGACATCGAAGAGCGGCTGCGGCGCGCCCAAGGCGCGGTGCGTTGCCGGGTCGAAGCCCATTCGGTCGAGGCCAGCGTCGCCCTGGTCGCCGAAGGTATTGGCGTTTCGATCATCCCGGCACTGATCGGCAGCCTGCTGAAATCCGATCGCGTCGTGATGCGCCCGTTCTCGCCCCCTTTGTGGAGCGACTATGGCATAGCCACTCTGCGCGACGCCCCGCTGTCGCGGCCGATGCTGATGTTCATCGCCATGCTCAAAGAGCGACTTGTCGGCGACGGCGTGCTGACCAAGGCGATCTGAGGCCACCATTGCCGGGCAACCGGTTGCGGACTGTCAGCTCAAGCTCATTGTKGTTGCTCGTCTTCGATCGCTTGCTCACTACGGCGGTCGTCGTCGTCGCTCTTGATTTTTCTGTGTTTCTCGGCTGCGGCCCTGCGGATGAAGTCGAAGCGGTTTTCATCGCTGTCTGCCGGCGATGGGTCGTTCTTCTTTGAGAATTTGATCATGGTCGAAATCCTTCTCTGCTGAAGCCGAGACGCCCGCCAGGATATTTCCAGGCGGCGGCAGCATGTCGTTGGAGAGGAAAAGCAGGCCGTCGGGTGTTGGAGCGACGGTCAATCGCGGCACTGGAAACGAGGGTGCACGCGCCGGAGCTGACAGTTCCGGCGCGGCATGCTTAGGCCGCGAGTGCGGTGGCACAGCCGGTCGAGGCGCGCCGGTCAGGAGCGGTCTCTCCCGGCATGGTGGCCCAGCCGCCGGCTTCGACGAACTTCTGCCTATCGTAGCCGACTGTCTTGGCTTTCAGTTCGGTCAGCTTTGCCGCTGCATCGGGTGCTGCATTGAACCGCTCGACGCATATTGTCGAGGCGAGTTGACCGCGCGCCACGTCGCCGGCTGTCGTCGCAAGCGTCTGCGAGGTGCCGCCGGTGACCCAGCCACCCCAGCTGAAGCCGATGATCATCGTTGCGACGGCGGTGCCGACGCATGTCCAGACGAGCGTCGATTTGGACGGCTGGTAGTTCTCCCATCGTGCGGCGACGGACTGCTTCTGGTTGGTCTGCATGGCCATGTAACGCTCCTAGTTGATGGTGGGGAGTCACCATCCAGCCGCACAGCGGCCAGATGGTTCAGGCGTTGCTCAGTAACCCATTCCAGCTGGGTTGCCGCCGTTGGATGCTTCCTTCGCCGGAATGTCGGCGATCATGGCTTCGGCGGTGATCAGCAGTGCGGCGATCGAGCCGGCGTCCTGCAGGGCCGTGCGTACGACCTTGGCCGGATCGACGATGCCGGCCTTGATCATATCGACATAGGTTTCGGTCTGCGCATTGAAGCCCAGATCGGCATTCTCGTTGTCCATCAGTTTGCCGACGACGACTGAGCCTTCGACACCGGCATTCTCGGCGATCTGCCGGATCGGCGCCTCGAGCGCCTTGAGCACAATCGAAATGCCGGCGGTCACATCGGCATTGCCGCCGACAAGCGTTTTCAGCACGGTCTTGGCGCGCAGCAGGGCCACGCCGCCGCCGGCAACAATGCCCTCTTCAACGGCAGCCCGGGTGGCGTTCAGCGCATCGTCGATGCGGTCCTTCTTTTCCTTGACCTCGGTCTCGGTCGCGCCGCCGACACGGATGACGGCAACGCCGCCAGCGAGCTTGGCCAGGCGTTCCTGCAGTTTTTCCTTGTCGTAGTCGGAAGTGGTTTCTTCGATCTGCATCTTCAACTGCGCGATACGCGCGGCAATGCCCGCCTTGTCGCCGGAGCCGTCGATGATCGTGGTCGTGTCCTTGTCGATGAGCACGCGCTTGGCCCGGCCGAGCATGTCGATGGTGACATTTTCGAGCTTGATACCGAGATCCTCCGAGATCATTTGGCCGGCGGTCAGGATCGCGATGTCTTCCAGCATCGCCTTGCGGCGGTCGCCGAAGCCTGGCGCCTTGACGGCGGCGACCTTCAGACCGCCACGCAGCTTGTTGACGACAAGCGTTGCCAGCGCTTCGCCTTCGACGTCCTCGGCAATGATCAAAAGCGGCTTGCCGCTTTGCACCACGGCCTCCAGGATCGGCAGTATCGCCTGGAGATTGCCGAGCTTCTTTTCGTGAATGAGGATGTAGGGGTCCTCCAGCTCGGCACGCATCTTGTCGGTGTTGGTGACGAAATAGGGGCTGAGGTAGCCACGGTCGAACTGCATTCCCTCGACGACGTCGAGTTCGGTCTCGGCGGTCTTGGCTTCCTCGACGGTGATGACGCCTTCATTGCCGACCTTTTCCATCGCCTTGGCGATCATGTCGCCGACGGTGGCGTCGCCGTTGGCGGCGATAGTGCCGACCTGGGCGATTTCGTCGGACGACTTGACCTTCGTGGAGCGTGCCTGGACGTCCTTGACGACGGCCGCGACCGCTAGGTCGATGCCGCGCTTGAGATCCATCGGGTTCATGCCGGCTGCAACCAGCTTGGCGCCCTCTCGCAGGATGGAGGCGGCGAGCACGGTTGCGGTGGTGGTGCCGTCACCGGCGAGGTCGTTGGTCTTCGAGGCCACTTCGCGCACCATTTGCGCGCCCATGTTCTCGAATTTGTCTGACAGCTCGATCTCCTTGGCGACAGTGACGCCGTCCTTAGTGATGCGCGGCGGGCCATAGGCGCGATCAATGACGACATTGCGGCCTTTCGGACCGAGCGTCACCTTGACGGCGTTGTTGAGGAGTTCGACGCCGCGCAGCATGCGGTCGCGGGCATCGGTGGAAAATTTGATTTCTTTGGCAGACATGATTTTTCGTCCAGTTCGTTCTTGAGACCGCAGAGCCTGATCAGGCCGCTTTTTTGGCCGCTTCGCTGTTGTCGACGATGCCCATGATGTCAGTCTCCTTCATGATCAGGAGATCGGCACCGTCGATCTTGACTTCGGTGCCCGACCATTTGCCGAACAGCACGGTGTCGCCTGCCTTAACGTCAAGCGGGATCAGCTTGCCGCTTTCGTCGCGCGAGCCCGGTCCTACTGCAACCACTTCGCCCTGCTGCGGCTTTTCCTTGGCATTGTCGGGAATGATGATGCCGCCTTTGGATTTGAGATCGCCTTCGGCGCGTCGGACAACGACGCGGTCGTGAAGTGGTCGGAATTTCATAGGGGTTCTTTCTGCAGTCGGCGCGTAGGGGACCGCATTCCCTGTGT
>NZ_JBFUKO010000457.1:0-4488 GCF_056400805.1 Aminobacter sp. P4_H6_2 | reverse complement strand
GGTACCAGCTGTCGATCATGGCCGGCTCATGGGCGGCCGGGCCGGCGCCTTGCAGGTGGAAACCGATCGCCATTTTGCCCGACCGTTTGGCCGCACGAATGTCCGCGGTGGTTTCGATGAGCTGGTAATCGTGGGCGCGCTGTTCGAACCAGCGCCTTTGTTGGGACAGGTGCCGGAATGTGGGCTCCGGCCGGTCCCAATCCGCGCCTATAGTGAGCGAGAGGAAGGAGAAACCGGCGTCGCGATATCGGACCAGCATATCGGGCCCTTCATCAAGACACTCAGGGGTCCAGCCCACCGCGCTTTCCCAGACGACAGCCTTGGTGATGAGGTTGCTGGCTGAAACAGTCACTTCGTCTGCACCTGATGATCAATTAAGTTCATGGCGTCAGCTAATCGGCAATCTCGCTGTTGCGCTATTGGCGGGAATGGGTTTGATTGTTTCATATTTGAAACAATTCAAGACCAGCCATGCCGACCACTCCCGACCCATTCGATCTGATGATTTTCGCGCGCGTCGCCGAGACGGGAAGCTTCAGTGCGGCGGCCGAACGGCTTGGTGTGCCCAAGTCCACCGTCTCTCGGCGCATCTCCGCTCTGGAAAGTCAGCTGGGCGAACGCCTGCTTCAACGCACGACGCGCCGCAACATCCTGACCGAGATGGGCCAACGCATCCTCATTCCGTCTGAACAGATCATCCATGAGGTGGAGGCCGTCATGGCGGTGGCCGAGCACCGGCAGGTGACACCTTCCGGACGGCTGCGTGTCTCCGTTCCCGGTGACCTCGCCGCAATTTCGCTCGCCCCTATGCTGGCGGATTTCAGCAAGGCCTACAGCGAAATCCAACTCGAACTGGACCTTTCACCTCGCTATATCGATGTCGTCGCCGACGGCTTCGATCTCGCCATACGGATCGGCGGGGAAACCCAGGACCTTCGGCTGACCACGCGGCATCTGGTTGACCTTGGCATCGGCCTCTATGCGTCTCCGCTATACACGGACCGCGCCGGAAAGCCCGACACCCCGGAGGCTCTTGGGCGGCACGACATCCTTGCGCTGCTTTCTGACGGAATGCCGGTGGGCTGGGTTCTGAACAAGGACGCTCAATCGGTCCCGGTCGATATGTCGGGACGACGGGTTTCGGCGAATTCCTACGAACTGCTTCTCCGCCTGGCGCGGTCGGGTGCCGGCATCACGGCGATGCCGGACCTTTTCGCACGCCCTTATCTTGAGACCAGCGAACTCATCCGCCTCCTGCCAGCGTGGCGACTGTCTCCGGCGATGGTACGCGCCGTCTTTCCGAGCAGGCAGCTCATGCCGCGCAAGACACGGGTCTTCCTCGACGCACTTCTGAGCCATCTCAAGCCGCGTCCGTTGAGGAGGGCGTAGTCGCTGTCAGCTAGCGGGGGCTTCGTCCGGCACCAGTGGCACCACCCGCCAGGCCATGGGTGGCGTGGCCATGAGGTTGGCCGAGCAGTCTCGAACCCGGCGCGAACGAATGCGGTCAGCGCGCCAACGCCATAGCGTGTTTGAGGCATGGTCAGCACGTCCTTACAAACAGGCCTGGCCGGAAAGGCGCTAGGCGTACCTTCTAGCCGCGAATAGGGCTTGGCATGCATTAAAGAACTGGATGATGAATGCCGTATATGCGACGAACCGTGACCTCCGGAGAACCTACCCTAGGGCCCAGACTTCGGTAACGAGGCCGTCCCAGTCAAGCGGTTTTGCTCATGGGAGGTCGGCCGCAAAGGGTACGCCYCCGGCGAGGGCCGCCTTGCGCGAGCATGGCACGTTAGCGAGGCTGCGCTCTTGAAGTCGTCCTTACGAGCGTAGTTAGCAGCACAGCATGACAGCATGAGCCATGTGACGTTATTGACCGGGCCTGAGCGTCGTCGTCGTTGGAGTGACGAGGATCAGTGCCGGATTCTGCGCGCGGCATTCGCGCCGGGGGCCACAGTGGCGGCGGTAGCGCGTCAGTACGATGTCGCGACCAGCCTGATCTACAAGTGGCGCCGAACGGTGAGAGCCCGCGAGACGGGCTTTGCCGAAGTTGTCGTGGTTCCGGATGAGCCTGTCGCCGCTTCGGTGCCGGCGGCGTCACCAGCGGTGATCGAGCTGGAGGTCGCCGGCAAGGTGCGGCTGCGGATTCCGCTGACCACGCCGCCGACACTGGCGGCGGCGATGGTGAAGGCGCTGGGCGTTTCATGATCCCGGTTCCGAGCCAGGTGCGGATCTGGTTGGCGGTCGGCCGGACCGATATGCGTCGCGGGATGCAAGGCCTCGCTCTGCAGGTTCAGGAGACATTGGGCCGGGATCCACATGCCGGCGATCTTTATGTCTTCCGCGGTCGAAGCGGCAATCTGATCAAGATTATCTGGCATGATGGGCTCGGCATGTCGCTGTATGCAAAACGGCTCGAGAAGGGCCGGTTTCTATGGCCGTCGCCGGCGGACGGTACGGTTTCCATATCACCGGCGCAGCTCGCCTACATGCTCGACGGGATCGATTGGCGCAACCCGCGTCACACGTTCCGCCCCCAGCGCGCGGGCTGAGTTTTCTTTGAATTTGCGCCATTTTCCGCGAGTCAGCGGACGCGTTTTATGATTCACTCCAGGGCATGGTTGCCACCGCCCTGGATGCTGTTCCGGACGATATCGGCGCGCTGAGAGCAGCGCTGACCGCGGCGCTGGCCAGAGCCGAAGACGAGGCCGCGCGCGCTGCGCTGGTCGAGGCCGAACTGGCGGTCGCCAGGGCCAAGGCATCGGATGATGCGGCGCTGATCGCACATCAGGATCTGACGATCCGGAAGCTGCAGCGGGCGCTGCATGGTCAGAGATCTGAACGTTCAGCCCGCCTGCACGACCAGATGGAGCTCACTTTCGAGGAACTCGAGAGCACGGCGACGGAAGACGAGATCGCCGCCGAACAGGCCGCGGCCCGGACCACCGGGGTGGCGCCTTATGTGCGCAAACGACCGGCGCGTCAGCCATTTCCCGAGCATCTGCCGCGCGAACGCATGGTCGAGCCGGCGCCGACCGCTTGCCACTGTTGCGGCGGTCATCGGCTGCGCAAGCTGGGTGAGGATATCACCGAGACGCTGGAGGTGGTGCCGCGGCAATGGAAGGTGATCCAACACGTGCGGGAGAAGTTCACCTGCCGCGACTGCGAGGCGATCAGCCAGGCTCCGGCGCCATTCCACGCCACCCCGCGGGGCTGGGCCGGTCCCGGCCTGCTGGCGATGATCCTGTTCGAGAAGTTCGGACAGCATCAGCCGCTCAACCGCCAGGCTGAACGCTATGCGCGCGAAGGCGTGCCGCTCAGCCTGTCGACGCTCGCCGACCAGGTCGGCGCCGGCGCCGCGGCGCTGATGCCTCTGTTCAAGCGACTCGAAGCCCATGTGCTGGCCGCTTCACGTCTGCACGGCGACGACACGACGGTGCCGGTCCTGGCCAAGGGCAAGACCGATACCGGCAGATTATGGACCTATGTGCGCGATGACCGACCGTTCGGCGGCGCCGATCCGCCGGCGGCAGTGTTCTACTATTCCCGCGATCGTCGAGGGGAACATCCCGTGGCGCATCTCGCCGGCTGGAGCGGCATTCTGCAGGCCGATGCCTTTGGTGGTTATGGCGATCTCTATGCGACGGGTCGTCAGCCGGCGCCTGTTCTGGAAGCCAGCTGCTGGGCCCACAGCCGGCGCAAAGTGTTCGAACTGGCCGATATCGAAGCGGCGGCGCGCAAGAAGGCGCGCGGCGAGAAGCCCAACCTGGTCTATCCGCTAGCGGTTGAAGCCGTGAAGCGCATCGATGACCTGTTCGATATCGAGCGCGAGATCAACGGCCTGTCGCCGGCCCAACGCCGCGCCGTGCGCCAGGAGCGGAGCGTGCCGCTGGTCACCGAACTCGAGCGCTGGATGATCGAGACGCGCGACAAGCTCTCGAGCGGACACGATCTGACCAAGGCCTTCAACTACATGCTGCGCCGCTGGTCGTCCTTCACCCGGTTCCTCGACGATGGCCGGATTTGCCTATCGAACAATGCAGCCGAGCGAGCCCTGCGCGGCATCGCTCTCGGCAGAAAGTCCTGGCTGTTCTGCGGTTCCGATCGCGGCGGACAGCGCGCTGCCATTCTCTACAGCCTGATCGTCAGCGCCAAGATGAACGATATCGACCCGCAGGTCTGGCTCGCCCACGTCCTCGCCCGACTGCCCGCCTATCCGGCCCATCGGATCGATGATTTTTTGCCGTGGAACTGGAGACCCGCAAAACTGCGGGCCCAACCAGCGGCGGCCTGATCATGCAGCGCAATAAGGTGCATCACGTCTACACCGTTGAACGTGTCGCCAGTAGCCTCGGCGTCAGCGAAGAGCTCATCCAGGAACTGACCCTCGGTCTCGAGCCCGAGGACGGCGTCATCTGGGTGTACGGCGCCAACGATGACGACGGGATCTTGGCCTTCACCGATGAAGGCATCGAGGAGGTCAAACTC
>NZ_JBFUKO010000456.1:0-4501 GCF_056400805.1 Aminobacter sp. P4_H6_2 | reverse complement strand
CATCCGCCCCGACCAGAAGGCGCTGATCAAGGTTTCGGCCTATGATTTTTCGATTTTCGGCGGTCTCAACGGCAAGGTGCAGACCATCACCGCCGACTCCCTGGTCGACCAGAACACCGGCGAGCCCTATTATCAGGTTCGCGTGTCGACCGACCGTTCGACGCTGGAGAGGGACGGCATGTCCTACTCCATCATTCCCGGCATGATCAGCACGGTTGAGATCATCACCGGGCGCAAGACCATCCTTGCCTACCTGCTCAAGCCCATTAACAAGGCGCGCAACGAGGCGCTTCGTGAGCGATAGCGCGCCTTCGCCAGATGACCTTGGCATCAACGTCTTTTCGGTTGACGATCTGACGACCGATTTTCGCGTCGTTGTTCGCCAGGGGTCGCGGCGCGGCATCAGGCTCGAGCGCCTGTTCTGGACGACGCTGAAGCAGCTGGCCGAACACAACCGGCTGACAATCGGCGAGATGGTCGAAGAAATCGCGCGGGCAAACGGCGATACCAGCAACCTCGCTTCGGCTATCCGCGTGGCCTGCCTGCGCTGGATAGCCGACCAGAATGCGTCGCTTGGCAAGCTGGCCTCGCTGCGCACCATCAATGCCATATTGGGCGCCTGCCCGGCACCAGCCTTCGCGCTGTCGTCGATGAAGAAGATCCTGTCGCTCAATTCGGCATTCCAGAATCTGGTCAAGCGGCAGCTGCCGGTCGGCTTCGGTGACGAAACCAATCGCGACCTCAGGCTTTCGCTCGACCTCAACGTCGCCGACATTTTCGCCAGGCTAGATGCCAATGGCGGCGTGCCGATCGCCAGCGGTTTCGTCATCGGTGCCGGCGAGCGGCGTTACCACGGCCAGCTCAACATGGTCCGCGCGCCGATCAGGGCGCCGGAACTGCTGCTTTCGTTCGTGGTCGCCTGATAAACGCGCAGGCAGACCTGCCCGAGCCTCACCATCGTCTTGCTTGATCTTTGGCCCGCTGGCGGGCAGTTCAGCGCATGTGGTAACATTTCACAGGCAGATCTTTTACCCTTAAGAATTCGCCAGAATTTACTTGCAATATTTTGCCGCGATTTCTCTGCCAGTTAACCAATCGAAAACTTTTCGAGGGAGCGGCATATCCCGATATGCATTCGGGTTCTCGTCACAGTTGTATTTGCTGACGGGCCATTGTTTCAGTGTCGCTAAATTACGATTTGGGGATGGGCAATGGCGACCTCTGTTGATTTTGAAAATCTGTCTGCTTCCGTGGCTGAAAATGCAGCCCTGCCAGAGGGCGCCGTAGCCCAGCCTACGGTTGAAGGCCAGATCGTGGCCCAGGCCGATCCCGTTCCCGTTGATGCCGGTTCCGGTGAACCCGTGCAGGCAGCGCAGCCAACAGCTGCGGCACCAGCGCAGGCGATGCCTACGGAATTTGTCGCGGACGCTTCAAACATCGTCCACTTGCCCGCCAGCATCTCCATCGACAACATAAAGGTCGACGGCAACAACCTGGTTCTCGAACAGGCCGATGGCACCCTCATCGTCATCAAGGACGCCGCCGCCAATGTGCCGACCTTCCTGCTCGGCGATGTCGAGGTGCCGCGCGTTGCCCTGATCGCGGCCCTTGAAGCCGGTGGCATCAATGTCGCCTTCGGCGCCGATGGTTCGTTCTCTGCGGGTGGGGGCGCGGCGCAGGGCTCGGGCGGCAACTTCGAGATACAGGCGGGTGGCATCGGCGACGGATTCGACGTTTCCGATCTGCTGCCGCCGACAGCGCTGATGTTCCCGCAATATGCGGGGCGCGAGCTTGATGCCGGCATCAATGCTGAGCCCGAGTTCCTGAGCTTTTCCATCCGCTTGTCCGAAGAGGGGCTGAGCGGCGGCAATCGCGACGACGGGCCGAACCCGTTCGACACCACCAATGAGCGCGTCTTCACCGGCAATTTCGGCGCGTCCGACAGCAATGGCGATCCGCTCACCTACAGCCTCGGGCTGCCGAACCCGGCGACCAATGCTGGCATCACGTCGCATGGCGCGGCGATCACGTGGAATCTGGTCGGCCCCAATCTGCTTGAGGGCAGGGTGGGAGACGTCGTCGTGGTTCGCTTCACGATTACCGATCCGGAGACGGGCGACTATCAGGTCGAAATTCTGGGCCCTATCGACCATCCGAGTTCCGGTATCGAAGACGTTGTCGGCATTGTCATTCCCGTGACGGTCAAGGATCCGTTCGGCGGCTCGGCCACGGCGAATGTGACGTTGCAGGTGGAGGACGACAGCCCTGAAATTTCCGGGGTCCGTCTTGGCGCAACCGCCATTCTTGACGAAACGAGCGCGGGGACGCCAGGCGGTTTCCCGATTAACGTCACCAGCGCCGGTTCAATTCTCTCTTTTAGTTCGACCTTCGGCGCCGACGGTGCAGCGGCAGGCGGCGGCGTTGTCTACGCCCTTACACTGTCGGGCAATGCCGCCACGAACCTGAAGACGGCGATCGGCGATTTCCCAATCACGCTGGTGCAAACGAATTCGACCACGATTACCGGCACTTTTGAAAATGGAGGCACGCAAACCGCCTTCACCGTCAAGATCAACGCGGACGGTTCGCTGACCGTCACGCAGAACGTTCCGCTTGAGCACAACTCCGACGGTTTGTCGCCAGAGGTGCACCACAATGACTCGCTGAGCCTTGCCGGGCTCGTCAACGCGTCGGTGACGATCACCGATTTCGACAATGACAGCGTGTCAGGCGGCGCTCAGATCGGCGGCGCGATCATCTTCGAAGACGACGGTCCGAAAGTTTCGGAAAATGCCCTTGTCCGTCTCGATGACGACGCGCTCAAGGGCGGCATTCCCGGTGGAACCGGCGACAACGTGGATGGCAGAAATGTTTCGGGCACGTTGGCGCACAGCTTCGGTGCCGATGGCGGCTCGATTGCCTGGTTGACGAACGGTGCGCCGGAAGGCTTTACCTACAAGCTCAACAACGGTGCGCTGGAGGTCTACCAGGGGGAGACCAAGGTGCTGACCATCACCATGAATGGCGCGACGGGCGCCTATTTGGTGACGCAGGATGCGCCGATCATGCACGCCGCCGGTCGCGCTGAAAACAACAAGGTTTTCACCCTGACCTATCAGGTCAAGGACAATGACGGCGACATCGCCAACGGCACGCTGCGGGTCAACGTGGACGACGATACGCCGACCATCGAGACGTCGGGCAGTGAACCCCTCTTGACGGTCGATGAGACCAATCTTTCCGACAATGCTAGCGCATCGTTCGCGTCTAACTTCGTCAAATCCTATGGCGCCGACGGCCCCGGCTCTATTGCCTACACACTGAGCGTGGTTGCCGGCAATTCTGGACTTATCGACACGAAGTCCGGTCAGCAGGTACTGCTGAGCGTGAATAACGGCGTGGTCGAGGGTAGGACTGCCGCCGGCAACCACTTGGTCTTCACCGTCAAGGTTGATGCCGATGGCAAAGTCACCCTCGACCAGATCCGTCCGGTCAAGCATGCCGACCCCAGCAACCACGACGACGCCAGCAGCCTGACCGACCACCTCGTCAAGCTCACCGCGACGATCACTGACAAGGACGGCGACARCAAGTCCGCTGAGCTGAATATCGGCAGCAATCTGGTGTTCAAGGATGACGGTCCGTCGGTCAAGCCGGGCAATGCGGCCGTGACGGTGGATGAAGACGACATTCACAGCCTGTGGTCACACGGGACGTCGCCGGATGGCGACACGGAGTGGCTTACCGGCGCGGCAAAAGCGTCCGGATCGCTCGCCAGCCTGGTGAATTTCGGTGCCGATGGCGCGGCTGTCGGCGGTGGCTTCGGGTTCGCCGCTACGGCGATCGACCAAATGGAAGCCTTAGGATTGCAGTCCAAGGGTTCGCCGTTGAGCTATGCAATGGTCGGCAACACGCTCGTGGCATTCGTCGACAACGCCCATGGCCTGGACCGGCCGGTCTTCTGGATGACGGTCGAAAGCGATGGCGATTTCACCTTCCGCCTGTTCGATCAGCTCGATCACCCGGCGCCTCCGTCCGGCACCGCCRTCCAGAATACGCTAGAGATCAACTTTGGCTCCATTATTCAGGCCACGGATCGGGATGGCGATTCCGTGCCCCTCACCGGTCAGGTCAATGTCACCGTCATCGACGACATTCCGCAGATCAACCTGAAGGCGACGGGCGCGGTGGTAACGCATGATGAAACCGCCGGCCTCCAGAAGGGTTCCCAGGGCGACGACACGGACGCCGTGGGCGTGGTCGCCCGCTTTGCAACGCTGGCAGCACCGGCGGCCCTCGGCTATGCCCACCAGGAAGATGTGGTCGAATACAGCGTCAAGCAAGGTGCCGACGACTCGGCGAAGATTTCGCTCACGCTGGCCATCAATGGTGGGGACGGCACGAACTCTGGCCTCATGACAACTGACGGAAAGGAAATCTTTCTCTTCCTCGAGAATGGCCTGATTGTTGGTCGCGTCGACAATGCCACCGGGCAGATCGC
>NZ_JBFUKO010000455.1:0-4513 GCF_056400805.1 Aminobacter sp. P4_H6_2 | reverse complement strand
GCATATGAGGATCCGCCGCGCATGAGAGATATCCCGCTTCTCGAAATCAAAAACCTGGATATCGGCCTGAAGATCGGCGGGCACGAGCAAAAGATCGTCAAGGACGTGTCCTTCGACATCATGCGTGGCGAGGCCTTCGGTCTGGTCGGTGAATCAGGTTGCGGCAAGACGATCACCTCGCTTTCGATCATCGGCCTGATGAAAGGGCCACTTGCGGTTACCGACGGCCAGATCCTGTTTGACGGCACGGACCTGCGCGGCCTGTCGCCTCGCGACATGCGCAATCTGCGCGGCAATCGCATCGCGATGATATTCCAGGAGCCGATGACCGCGCTCAACCCGCTGGCGACAGTCGGGCGGCAAATCGCCGAGATGTTCGTTCTGCACAAGGGCACGAGCTGGAAGGATGCAGAACAGCGCGCGGTCGAAGCATTGGCCAGCGTCAAGGTGCCGGCACCCGAGCAGCGCGTGCACAATTACCCACACCAGATGTCAGGCGGCATGCGCCAGCGCGTCATGATCGCCATCGCACTCGCCTGTGACCCGGACCTTCTGATCGCCGACGAGCCAACGACAGCGCTCGACGTGACCGTGCAGGCGGAGGTGTTGAAACTCATCCACGAGCTTTGCTCTGCCCGCAACACCGCCGTCTTGATGATCAGCCAYGATCTTGGCGTCATCGCCAACATGTGCCAGCGCGTTGGCGTGATGTATGCCGGCCAGCTCGTTGAAGAGCGCGATACCTACGACCTGTTCGCCGATCCACGGCATACCTACACCAAGGGCCTGCTCGGCGCCTTGCCCCGGCTCGGTTCGCGACAACGCCATGGTCGCCAACGCCTCGTCGACATCGACAGCATCGTCACCGACAAGAGCAAGCTGACCGAAGAATTCTACTTCGAGCCACGCAAGCCGCAAATGGCGGCGCGTGCCGATAGCGAGGCTCGCTGAGCATGTCTGGTCAAACAACGGCGACCGATCGTCCCTTGCTCGAAATCAACGACCTGCACGTCCATTTCCCGGTGAGCGGCGCGCTTTTTTCCCGGCGTAAGCAAGCATTGCGGGCCGTCAATGGTGTCAGCCTCCACCTCAACAAGGGCGAATGCCTGAGCATTGTCGGTGAATCCGGCTGCGGCAAGTCGACAACCGCCCTGTCGGTGATCGGGCTCCAGGCTCCGACCTCAGGCGATATTCTATTCGAAGGCAAATCGATCATTGGCGCCAACGCGCCACCCCGCATGGAACGCGCGCGGATCGCACAGATGGTTTTCCAGGACCCCTATGCCTCCCTCAACCCGCGCCAGACGGTGCATCGTTCACTGGCGGAGCCCTTGCGCCTGCATGGCACCAAGTCCCGCAGCGAAATCGACGACCGGGTCGCCGAGATGCTGCGCCGCGTCGGCCTGACGCCGGAACAGGGAACCCGCTTCCCACATGAATTTTCCGGCGGCCAGCGCCAGCGCATCGGCATCGCGCGCGCGCTGATCCTCGACCCGCACATCATCATGCTGGACGAACCGGTCTCGGCGCTGGACGTGTCGATCAGGGCGCAGATCATCAACCTGTTGCTCGATCTCAAGGAACAGCTGTCTTTGTCCTACATCATGATCAGTCATGATCTCGGCGTGGTCGAGCATATGAGCGACCGCGTTGCGGTGATGTATTTCGGCCAGATCGTCGAGATCGGTCATTGGGACGCGATCTTCTCAAGCCCGACACACCCCTATACACGCAAGCTGATCAGCACCATTCCCGACCCGGACGCCATCTTGCAAACCGGCGTCAAGGCAGTCTTGCGGAACGCGCCACTGCCGCCTCAAGGGTATCGGTTTTATCCGCAAGACATCACCAATCCCGACGTCTATGCCGCTCCTGCGCCCAGCGAGCTGATTTCGATCGGCGAGGATCATCAGGTACGTTGCCAGCGCCTCTCCGCCTGAACCGGTCGCCCGGCAGGCAAGGGACTCGTTCCGGCCACTGGTCATACCGGATGCCGCATGCCTTGACATGACGTCGACTTCGGCCGCATCCCATGATCACGAATTCAAAGTGTTACGCGTCGCTTGCGCCCCCCTTGGGCCGCACGGCGATGCCCAGGGGGCGGCGTCTTGGAACTCAAGTGGCTGGAAGACTTCCTCGCCTTGGCGGAAACCAATAGTTTCTCCAAGGCTGCGGAAGAAAGGAACATCACCCAGTCCGCCTTCAGCCGTCGCATCAAGCAACTCGAGATATGGCTCGGCTCAAGTCTAATCGATCGCGCCACCTATCCCTCGCGACTGACCTCTGCGGGCGAAAAGTTCGTGCCCGTCGCGCGCGAGGCCGTACGCAGCCTGACGCAGGCGAGGCGAAGCCTGCGCGAGCAGGAAGGGGCCGAGGCCCAGACGATCACCGTCACCGCGCTGCACACGCTGTCGTTCACCTATTTCCCCGGCTGGCTGCGCACAGTCAGCGACAGGGTCGGCCCGCTCCTGTCGCGGATCAAGCCCGACCTGGGAAGCATGGAAGAAAACGTCAGCTCGCTTGTCGATGGCGACTGCGACTTCCTGCTGACCTATGCGCATCCAGCGGTATCCCTCGTGCTCGATCCCGAACTCTTCGAGTACCGCATCCTCGACCAGGAGACGATCATTCCGATCTCCGCCCCATCCAGCGACGGCAAGCCGCTGCATGATCCCGACCGGGAGCGCCCGGCGAGCTATGTCGGCTATGAGAAAGGCTCGTTCTTCGGCCTGCTGTTCGGCGAAGTTCTGTCCGAAAGGCTTGCCGCGCACAAGCGCGCCCACACCGGCTCGATGTCGGTGGGGCTCAAGGGCATGGCGCTTGCCGGCTGGGGCGTTGCCTGGGTTCCCGAAAGCCTGGTCCGGGCGGAACTGGACAATGGTACGCTCGTTCGAGCAGGCGATACATCGTGGGACATCCGGGTCGACATCCGCCTATACCGCTCCCGCCAGAACCGCCGCCCCATCGTCAACCGCGTCTGGCAATGACGGGATCCGTCCGACCGTCCATCCCCGCAGGGATGCTCGACACATAGCCCCCACGCACCAGAAGCCTCTCTCCGACAATGCAACTGCATTTGAGACAAAGCCTCAATTCCGTTGTGTGGCGACCTGCCTGGGAATGAGGAAGCGGGCGGCAAGGACGCAGAGCAGCACGGTAAACATCAGGATCAGCGCAACGAGCGCGTTGATATCTGGCGAAAAACCAAGCCGCATCATCGCCCACAGCCTGACGGGCAGCGTGCTCTGAGTTCCGGTCACCAGAATGGTGATCATGGTTTCATCGAACGACAAGGCGAAGGCTAAGATCGCGCCGCCGATCATCGCGCTCGAAAGATTTGGCAAGATGATGCGCCAGAACGTCTGCCACCTTGTGGCACCCAGATCGTAAGACGCCTCCACCAGCGTGCTGCTCATCGATTGCAACCGCATCAGCACGGTGCGGTAGACAATCGCCAGGACAAAGACCGTGTGACCGATGATGACCGTCAGCAGCGAGCGCTCGATGCCAACTTCACGGAAGAAGATCAGGAGCGCCAGACCGCTGATGATCGGCGGCATCAGGAATGGCAGGAATATGATGAACTGCAGGATGGAACGCCCGCTGCGGCGGCCGTGATAGTAGAGGGCCAGCAGCGTTCCGCCCACCACGGATAGGACAACCGTACAGATACCGACAATCAGCGTGGTGCGCAGAGCGAGGAGAATGTCCCGGTTCTCGGCCAAGGCCACGTAGGCCGAAACCGTTGGGGACGACCAATCGACCTCGCCGCGTGTGATCGTGAAGAACGACGACACGATCGGCACAAGCAGCGGACTGTAGAGCAGCACGGCGACCAGCGCCGTGACTGCGGCCAGAAAGATAGTGGACGGCCGAAGCGCGGCACTCATGGCGAAGTCCCCCGATTGCGCCCGAAGCGCTCGCCAAGGAGAATTGCGGCGATCACCACCATGGCCAATGCCACCGACAGGGCCGCGCCAAACGGCCAGTTATAGGCCGTGCCGAACTGGCTGTAGAGGATGCGGCCGAAGGTGAACCCGCTGATGCCACCGACCATTTGCGGGGTCAGGAAATCGCCGATCGCCAGCACGAACACAAAGCTTGCCGCCGTTGCCACACCCGGCAGGCTAAGCGGCAGTGTGATACGCAGGAAAGTCTGCAATCCACTGGCGCCGAGATCGTCTGATGCGCGCAGCAAGACCTGCGGAACGCGTTCGAGTGCGAGGAAAATCGGCAKGATCGCGAAAGGGATCAGCAGGAGCGTCAGCGTAAGCAAGATGGCGTTCATGTTGAACACGAAGAGCGAGGATGGCTCCTGCAGGATGCCGATCGCCACCAGTGCCTTGTTGAGAAAGCCATTGAGGCCGAGAATGCTGCGGATCGCGTAGATCTTGATGACATAGCTCATCAGCAGCGGCACCAAAAGCAGCATGAGCAACGCGTAGCGCCACCGTCCTTTGAGCGTGGTCAGGAAATAGGCCGCGGGGTAGGCCAGCAAGACACAGATCAAACG
>NZ_JBFUKO010000454.1:0-4518 GCF_056400805.1 Aminobacter sp. P4_H6_2 | reverse complement strand
ACATCAGGTTACCGGTGTCGATGCAGATAGCGAGACCATCAATGGCCTCGCACAGGGCCGAGCTCCTTTGCTTGAACCTGGTCTGGATGAGCTCATCAGCGCAGGCCTGTCGAGCGGCACGTTGAAATTCACTACGGACGCCGTGGCTGCGCTTTCCGACGCCGAGCTGCTGTGGATTGCCTATGATACGCCCGTCGATGAGGACGACCAAGCTGATGTAGATTTTGTTGCTTCTAGGGTAGAGGCAAGCTTGCCGCTCCTGCCCCTCGGAGCAGTGGTATTGGTTTCGTCCCAGATGCCGGTCGGATCGGTCTCTGCGCTGGAGGGTCGGGCTCGCGAGCTTGGCCGGCAGGATATCCGTTTTGCTTGCAGTCCGGAAAACCTGCGTCTCGGTAATGCCCTTAAGGTGTTTCTGGATCCTGACCGCATCGTCATCGGCGTCCGGGACGTACAGACCAAGGAATTTTTGCAACGTGTGCTTCTACCAATAACCGCTAGGATCGAGTGGATGTCGGTCGAATCCGCTGAGATGACGAAACACGCGATCAACTCTTTCCTTGCAACATCCATTACCTTCGCCAATGAGATCGCCGCCATATGCGAAATGGTTGGAGCGGACGCCAAGGAAGTTGAGCGAGGCCTTAAGTCGGAGGCGCGGATCGGCCCTAAGGCTTATCTGTCGCCAGGTGGCCCGTTCGCTGGCGGGACGCTCGCCCGCGATATCCTGTTCCTGGAACAGAAAAGTAGCGCATACGGACTGGCGTCGCCAATTCTGTCGTCTGTCAAGGTGAGCAACGACGAACACAAAGGGTGGGTGCGTCGCAAGATCAGTGGTCTTGTCGATACTCTCACCGGGGTCAATGTCGCTGTCTGGGGACTGACATATAAACCCGGCACCAGCACTCTGCGACGATCGCAATCGGTGGAGCTATGTAATTGGCTCATCGAACAAGGTGCTAATCTCCGAGTTCACGATCCTGCGGTGCTCAATTTGCCTGAGCAGTGGCAAAACAAGGTCACGCGCTACAACAATGCACGAGATGCGGTATCAGACGCTGAGATTTTGGTTGTGGGAACGGAATGGCCAGAATACCAAGCTGAAATCGCGGCGATCCAGCCAGAAATTTGCAACCGTATCACCTTGATCGATGCAAACCGCTTTCTTGGCACTCAAGCGCAAGCCCAAGGCATCGCATATGTCGCGGTCGGCAGCAAGCAGACCCATAAGGAAACAAACTGAATATGCAGCTAGCTGGCAGAATTGCCGTCATCACAGGCGCTAATCAAGGCTTGGGACTGGAGATTGCTAAGGCCTATCTCAAGGCCGGCGCCAACCTGATGATCTGCGCCAGAAATGCGCAGCTCCTGTCTCAGGCTCACGCTGACTTACAGGCGGTCGCAGGCCCGAGACAGAAGGTCATGTCGCTCGCTGCAGACGTGTCGAAGGAATCGGACGTGCTGGCTGTGGCAGAGGCCACTCTTGCCGAGTTTGGCGATTGCCATATCCTTGTCAACAACGCTGGGGTGTACGGTCCGAAAGGCGATATCGAAGAAATCGATTGGTCCGACTGGGTTCGTGCCATGGAGATCAATGTCTTTGGCTCGGTGATGATGTGCAGAGCACTGCTTGGTCACTTCAAAAGCAAAGGGTACGGCAAGATCATCCAGCTGTCAGGTGGGGGTGCGACAAATCCCCTGCCGCGCGTCAGTGCTTACGCTGCGTCGAAGGCTGCCATCGTGCGCTTTGCAGAAACTCTGGCGGAAGAAGTTCGGGGAAGCGGCATCGACGTCAATTGCATAGCACCGGGCGCTCTTAATACGCGGATGTTGGAAGAGGTTATTGAGGCGGGCCCCGAAAAAGTAGGCAAAGCGTTCTACGAAAGATCACTTAAGCAGAAAGAAACTGGCGGGGCTCCCCTGGAGGCAGGGGCCAGTCTTGCGCTCTTTCTGGCCTCTGCCAAGAGCGATGGCATTACGGGCAAGCTGATTAGCGCCATGTGGGACAACTGGGAGCAATGGCCGGAGCATCGCGACGAGTTGGCCACTTCAGACGCTTATACACTCCGTCGTATCACTGGTCGCGATAGAGGAATTGCCTGGGGCGACAAATAAATTGAGCCTTCTGGAAAGGCTCCCAAGCTATGGGCGCTCCTGGCAATGGCAGTTTAGGAGTTCAAAGCGTCCGCAGAATACGGAATGTACTGCAAAACTGCCTCACACGAGCAACATTGGCTTGCGTATCCGGCCATCGCAACGTTATCGATTCCGCCGTATCCGATCAGAAGGGTTTAGCGTGCATGACAGATAAACGCCCAGGTGTGGCCATTGTTGGCTGCGGGCTGATTGGTCAAAAACGAGCCGCAGCTTTGGGCGCACATGGCCGGCTGATTGCTTGCGTCGACAAAAATGTTGCTCGTGCACGAAGCCTGGCAGCCGTGTCGAATTCCAAGTTTTTTGACGATTGGCGAGATGCGATTCGGTTAGACGAGGTTGACGTTGTTATCGTCGCCACCCTGCATGATTCACTCGCTGATATAAGCCTTGCAGCGATCCAAGCCGGCAAACATGTTCTAGTCGAAAAGCCGGCGGCGCGCACATCGGCCGAACTTCTGCCAGTGATCGCTGCAGCGGAAAAATATCAGGTAAAGGTGCATGTAGGTTTCAGCCACCGCTACCACAGAGCTTTGCGGAAGGCCAAAGAGATTGTGAACTCTGGCGAGCTTGGAGAACTAATGTTCATCCGAGCGCGCTATGGTCATGGTGGGCGACCAGGCTACGACCGTGAATGGCGGGCAATTCCAGAGTTGTCTGGTGGCGGCGAACTGATTGATCAAGGGCCGCACCTGATTGACCTTGCGAGATGGTTCTTGGGTAATTTTACAAGCACAGCAGGTTTCGCGCACACCTACTATTGGGATATGCCGGTCGATGACAATGGCTTCATGTTGTTGAAAACGCACGATCAAAAGGCCGCCTTTCTCCATGTTTCCTGCACCGAATGGAAAAACATGTTCTCCATGGAGATCTACGGCAAGGACGGCAAGCTTGATATTTCTGGTCTGGGTGGCAGCTACGGTGTAGAGCGGCTCACACACTACAAGATGCTGCCCCAGATGGGACCACCCGAGACGTCGGCTTGGGAGTACCCCATGGCGGACAATTCTTGGGAGATTGAGCTAGCGGAGTTTTTCGAAGACATAGCACTGGACCGGGATCCCGAAGCTGGGCTCGTGGACGCTTTCGAAGCCCTCCAAATTATCGAAAAGATCTATCAGGAGTCCGGCTATGATCATAGCGCGTAGTCCCTTGCGCATCACTCTCGGTGGCGGTGGAACCGATTTGCCGTCCTATTACAGGGACCACGAAGGCTTTCTGGTATCGGCCGCAATTGACAAGTATGTCTATGTCACTGTGATGCGGCCGTTCACGGAAGGTATTTACCTTAAGTATTCCCACCTCGAACATGTTGATCAGATTAATGATGTAAGACATCCGATCATACGCGAATCGTTGCAGATGGTCGGGTTCAATACGCCGCAAGTCGAAGTTACCACTTTGGCCGACATCCCAGCCGGCACAGGGCTAGGTTCGTCGGGTAGCTTTACGACCGCGCTGCTGAAGGCTCTGTACACGCACAGGAAGCGGCACCTTCACCAAGAAGAACTAGCTGAACTGGCCTGTCATATAGAAATTGACCGGCTCGGAGAGCCAATCGGCAAACAAGACCAATACATTGCGGCCGTGGGTGGCGTGACTTGCTTCACGTTTCATAGGGACGACAAGGTGACGGCAAAGCCGCTTGGTCTTGCCATGGACACAATGTTCGACCTCGAGGACAACCTTCTCCTGTTCTTCACCGGCTTCTCGCGTAGTGCCAGTGGGATACTCAAGGACCAACAGGTGAAGTCGCAGAGCCAAGACGCCGACATGCTTAACAACCTCCACTATGTGAAGGAACTCGGCTACCGCAGCCGTGACGCGCTTGAAACCGGCGACACGAAACTTTTTGGCGAGCTCATGCACGAACACTGGGAGCACAAGAAGCGCCGCTCGGGTGGCATGAGCAATCCCAAGATCGACGAATGGTATGAGCTCGGCATGAAGAACGGCGCGGTCGGAGGCAAACTCGTAGGCGCAGGCGGCGGAGGCTTTTTGATGTTCGTGGCCAGCGATCGAAACAGGCTCCGTCATGCAATGGCCGCCGCAGGGCTGGAAGAGGTCCGCTTCCGCTTTGACTTCGAGGGTACAAAAGTGGTCTTAAGCTCCTGATGCTTACTGTAGCTATTCTTGCCGGAGGACTTGCAACCCGGCTTCGCCCCATCACGGAGACCATTCCGAAAGCGCTAGTCGAGGTTGCCGGAAGACCCTTCATTTATCACCAGCTGGATTACCTGCGCGATCAAGGTATTCGTCGTGTCGTCCTTTGCATCGGCTATCTAGGCGAGATGGTCGAAGAAGCTGTCGGCGACGGATCGGCATTCGGGATGGAAGTACTCTACTCTGCGGATGGGCCGAAAC
>NZ_JBFUKO010000453.1:0-4525 GCF_056400805.1 Aminobacter sp. P4_H6_2 | reverse complement strand
GCGCAATCTGTTCGGCGGTGGATCAAGGGCGGGAGGCGGTGTCGCCGTCTACGATATCAGCGCCGCCAAGGTCTACATGCCCGACGGCAGCGTGCTCGAGGCCCATTCGGGCGTCGGCAACATGGCCGACGACCCGCGCTACGTGAACGTCAAGATGAACGGGCCGACCCCGCCCCACACCTATAACCTGAAGATGCGCGAAAGCCGCTTCCACGGCGTCGAGGCGATCCGCATGCTCCCCGTCGACGGCAAGAACAAGTACGGCCGCGACGGCTTCCTCACCCACAGCTACTTGCTGCGCGGCAGACAGGCGGAATCCCATGGCTGCGTCGCCTTCAAGGACTACCAGCGCTTCCTCACCGCCTTCAAGCAGGGCAAGGTCAGGCAGATCGTGGTGGTGCCAAGCGGCGGACGATCGAACATTCGCCTCGCCTCCAACGGCAGCAGCACCTGACAGGGCCACAGCCCAGCTATGCTCCACTGATCGGGAGGCCAAGATGTCGGGACTTTACATCAATCAACTCGAGCGCCTGAAGACGGCCAAGGCAAACGAGTTGCTGCAGGCAGATCGGTTGGAGGATGCGAAGGCCACAAATGTCGCGGCTCCCCCTGAGCCCGTCGATGGACCTATTGAAATCAAGCTGGACAGTTCCGGCGTGCCCAAGGTCAGGATCAAGGCGTCCAGATCTTAGAAATTCTATTACCCACTCGGACCACAGGCAGGCTCGATCGTAGCCGCCACGCTTCGATGCATGCCGCAATAGTGGCGACCGATTGACTAGCCGGCATGACTTGGAGATGTTTCCATTTCTGACGTCTTACGGCCTGTGGCAAGGTCTGCGCGATTGTCCGGATCCGGCTGCCAGGTTTCTGCACTTTTGTAGCGTTTCCATACCAACAGCGACGGGGGATCGACTGATGAAAGCCTTGTCACGCCATTCGCGTGTCCTGGCAATTTGTGGGGCGTTGCTGCTATCGAGCGCTGCTAGCTCCATGGCGCAATCGGTGCTGAGCAAGGCTGAACGCACCAGCGAAAGCATGGAACCGGCACTCCAGCATTCCGATCAGGCTGCGGCAGCACAGGCCAAGCTCGATGCGCTACAAGCCAAGACCGGCAAACGCCCGAACATCGTCTGGCTGGTCATCGACGACATGGGCTATGGCGATCCAGGGGCGTATGGCGGTGGCGCTGCCATCGGAGCGGCGACGCCCAACATGGACAGGCTGGCGCAGGAAGGTCTCAAGCTGACTGCGACCTACGCCCAGCCCACCTGTACGCCGACGCGCTCCGCCATTCTGACCGGCCGTTTGCCGGTGCGAACCGGCCTCACCCGCCCGATCCTCGCCGGCGACACGATCACCAAGAACCCGTGGGCTGACGAAACGTCGTTACCGAAGCTACTTGGCGAGGCCGGCTACACGACTGTCTTGTCAGGCAAATGGCACGTTGGCGCTGCCGAGGGCATGCGGCCACATGAGATCGGCTTCGACGAATTCTACGGATTCTACGAGGCGGAGAAGGAAATCAGCCAGAGCGTCGACAAGCGCCGTTATCCTGACCTCGTACTCAATCCCGAGCGTCTCGAAATGCTGCGCAGGACCGGTTCAAGCGACTCCCTGGTGCACGGACTCAAGGGCGGCGAAACAACCGACGTCGTCAAGATCGACAGCATCGAGACGATGGCGGAAGGCGACCGGATGACGAAGGAGTTCAGCGTCGCCAAGATCAAGGAACTTGCCGCCGGCAAAGCTCCCTTCTTCCTGGAGCACGCCTTCATGAAGGTGCACGCGGATAATTTCGCCAGCAAGGCATTCGAGGGCAAAAGCGCCAGCAAATATCCCTACAAGGACGATGTCGTCGAGGTCGACGCCTATATCGGCGAAATCGTCAAGACGCTCGACGAAGCAGGTGTGCTCGATAACACCTTCATCTTCGTCACCTCCGACAACGGGCCGCAATTGGATAGCTGGCCTGATGCAGGATACACGCCATTCCGCGGCGCCAAAGCGTCCGCGTGGGAAGGTGGCGTGCGCGTTCCCGGCATCGCCTATTGGAAGGGCATGATCGCACCGGGTCGCCAGAGCGATGATCTCTTCGACCTGATGGACCTGTTCAACACGTCGCTTCACCTCGCCGGCATCCAAGCCAAGATCCCGACCGACCGCTACATCGACGGTATCGACCAGACTTCGTTCCTGCTCGCCGACGATGGCCGCTCCAACCGCGAGAAGGTCTTCATCTGGAGCGAACAGAACCTGATGGCCATGCGCATGTATGAATACAAGATCCATGTGAAGGTGGTCGAGGAACATGCGCAGTGGCTGAACATCGACATGACCACCATCAGCGACGTCGGCCTCGCGCCTTGGCTGTTCAACCTCTACATCGACCCCAAGGAGCAGTATCCCGTCGGGCACCGCATGAATGCCTTCCTGGCCTCGATGGCGGCCGAGATGAAGGGGCATGCCGCGACCTTCAAGAAATACCCGCCAAAAAACATCGGACTGGGCCAGTAGCGCGGAACACCTCACGAACCGAACTCTTGGCCTGCTGGCGCCCCCTAAGCCTGCAGCGCCTCAACCCCACGGGCGGTGGACATCGGCACCCGGCTATTTCATAGCTACGCCATGCTCACCGAAACGAAGGTCCTGAGAATCTCCATCGCCGTGACATTCGTCGTCGCGCTTTTCGGCATTGTCTTCGGCATTTTAAGCGGTTCGTTCTCGATCGCTTTCGACGGGGCCTACTCGCTTGCCGATGCGACCATGACGATCCTGGCGCTGATCGTCGCACGCCTCATCACCAGCAATGCCACCCACAACCGCCGGCTGCACAAGCGTTTTTCGCTCGGCTTCTGGCACCTGGAGCCCATCGTCTTGGGCATGAACGGCATCGTCTTGATGAGCGTGTCGATCTACGCCCTGATCAATGCCATCGCCAACCTGCTTGCCGGCGGCCATCAGCTCGAGTTCGACTTCGCCATCATCTATGCGGCAGTGACGCTAGCCACGTGCCTGACCATGGCATTCATCGGCAGCCGCGCGAACCGAAAAATCCAGTCCGACTTCGTCACCTTGGACGTCACCGCATGGATGATGTCCGGCGGCATCACGGCTGCGCTACTGGTTGCCTTCATCGGTGGCAGCTTGGTCGAAGGCACCGGGCTCGCCTGGATCGCGCCCTATGTCGACCCCGTCGTGCTGGCGCTGGTGTGCCTAATCATCATCCCGATGCCCATCGGCACCGTCCGCCAGGCGTTTTCGGACATTTTGCTGATCACGCCGGAAACGCTCAAGGCCCATGTCGACGAGATCGCCCGCGCAACCGTAAAGAAACACGGCTTTGTTTCTTATCGCGCCTATGTCGCCAAGGTCGGCCGTCTGACGCAGATCGAGCTCTATTTCATCGTGCCTCCCGGCCTGCCCGCGAAATCGATCGAGGATTGGGACCGGCTGCGCGACGAAATCGGCGACGCCCTTGGCGATGAAGGTCCCGACCGCTGGCTGACGATCGCCTTCACCGCCGACAAGGAATGGGCGGAGTAGCTCAGCCTATTTGCGCCTCTTCCATGAGCCAGGCAATGAAGCGCGCGATAGCGGGCCGTTCAGAGACATGCGGCAAGGTGACGGCATAATACGCGAACGCGGTCGGCCATGGGCGTTCGATGGCGACAGCAAGCCGGCCAGAGGCGATTTCTTCCCTCGCATAGATATCGCGAATGAGCGCCATGCCTTGCCCTGCTTCGGCGGCGCGGATCAGCAGAAAATCGTCGTCGAACGAAGGTCCCCGCTCGATACGCGCATCGCCTTCGATCCCCATCGCCTTGAGCCACAGCCGCCAGTCGGCCCTGTCTGAGTCCTGCAGGAGGGGGTAGGCAAGGCAATCGCCGGGCTCCTTTATTTGAGGTCCGCTGGCAAGCAGCGCGGGGCTCGCCACCGGTATCAGTTCGGGGGCCATCAGATGGATGGCATCAAGGCCCGGATAGTCGCCAAGGCCGTGGCGGATTGCGACATCCACCCTCCCCTTGCGCAGATCCACCAGCACGGATGATGCCTCGACCCGAACCTCGATCTCAGGGTGCCGGCTGGTGAAGCGTCCCAGGCGAGGAACGAGCCAGGACGCCGCGAATGATGGCACGGTACACACAGTGACGGATTGCACCGCATTTCTGGCCTCGAGTAGGTCGAGGCCATTTTCGATCTGGTCAAAGGCACGAAGGACCGCCGGATGGACGCTGGCGCCGGCTTCGTTGAGCGCAACGCCATATCGTGTCCGCGAAAACAGAGGCGCGCCAGTGCGCTCCTCAAGCAACCTCAATTGCTGGCTCACGGCCCCAGAAGTCACCCCCAACGCTTCAGCGGCACGCTTGATACTGCCGTGGCGTCCGGTTTCGGCGAAGGCTCGCAGTGCCAGCAAAGGAAGAACCCGACCCATCAGATGTCCGATCTAGAAATGAATTCATCTAAACTCTTTCAAGAAGCAATTCCGCCTTCGAACTACCACATCTTGCGCCAATTATCCATC
>NZ_JBFUKO010000452.1:0-4529 GCF_056400805.1 Aminobacter sp. P4_H6_2 | reverse complement strand
ATAGCGGACATGCCTCGCTGCGGCATTCTCGAGACGTTTACCAAGAAGGAAACCGGGCTTGAGGTTTCGACGAGCTTCATGGGTGGCCTCCTTCAGGCTGCATGGGCACCGGATAAGTCAGTTTGCCGGCACATATGTCTTCCGAAGGCTGGGCGGCAAGGGTGCGATTCGCCGCAAAGACGTATTCGGCAAGGGCCGCGGCTTCCGGCCATTCTTTCACGTCTGGGCGCACGTTGCGTAAAAGGGCTGCAGCAAACGCCGCGTGATCGTCGCGTTCGAGCGCATCCTTGTAGGATTCGGTGCGGCCGTAGAACATTTTCGCCAGTTTTTTCATGCGCTTGGGCACGCCGACATCGCTGATTCCCAGCTCGCGCAGCGAATGGTCGACGTCGAGGAAGAATTCGTCGATCAGCAATTGCGCGATCTCAGCCGAAGCGCCTGCCTCGCCGCRCAGGCGGTGCAGAAACAGGAACATATGCAGCGAAAGCATCTCGAAACGGCCAAGCGGCGTGTCGGGCACATTCCACGCCGAATAAAATGGCTCCTGCCGCGCGGCTGCCACGATTCGTGTATAGAGCGCCTCGGTGATGGCGCGATTGGCTTGGCGGTGACGCCCAAACAGACGCTGGAACATTTGAGGGCGGTCTCCCGGGGACCCGTTTCGCACAGTGGCCTTGTTGCATCGGCGCGCAAGCTGGTTTACCGGTTTTGCGGCTCCGCGCAAGCAGGGCGCTGGCACGACAGGATGGAGTTGTTGTTGCACTCGCTGAAATTCAAGATGCCATTTTCGTTGCGTCCGGCAAGCGCTGTATCGCTGATTGTGGCGGCTGCCGCGCTTTCGGCATGCAACACCTCCAAGACGTTCGGTGATCTGAGCCCCAGCGAAACGCTGACCCAGGGTTACGTCATCGATCAGCAGTCGATCGATTCCGTGCCGGTGGGTTCGAGCCGCGAGCAGGTTCTGCTTGCGCTCGGTACGCCCTCGACGACCGCGACTTTCGACAACGAGGTGTTTTACTACATCTCCCAGACGCGGAAGCGCACAGTCGCCTTCGCCAAGCCCAAGCTCATCGAACAGCGCGTGCTCGCCGTCTATTTCGGCGCCGACGGCCGTGTCACCAACATCGCCAATTACGGCATGCAGGAAGGCAAGGTGTTCGACTTCATCTCGCGCACGACGCCTACCGGCGGCAAGGACCAGAACTTCCTCGGCCAGCTGCTTTCCGGTGCAGGCAAGATCGGACAGAGCGCGGCGGGCAGTATTTTGGGCGGCGGCTGATCCGCCGACAGGTTTCAAAAATCTCAGGCAACAGCCCGCGGGAGCAATCCCGCGGGTCTTTTTTTGCCCCTGAACTGAAAACCCCGCCCGCACAATGCGGACGGGGCTTGATCACYCACGATCGTTCACAGGCGTAGCCGCATGCCGGACTAGCCGCCACTATGCGCAAGCACAGCCAAAAGCAGAAGTGCGACGATGTTGGTGATCTTGATCGCCGGGTTCACCGCAGGACCGGCGGTGTCCTTGTAGGGATCGCCGACCGTATCGCCGGTCACCGACGCCTTGTGGGCCTCGGAACCCTTCATGTGCTTGACGCCGTCCTTGTCGGTGAAGCCGTCTTCGAACGATTTCTTGGCGTTGTCCCAGGCACCACCACCCGAGGTCATCGAGATGGCGACGAACAGGCCGTTGACGATGACGCCGAGCAGCGAGGCAYCGAGTGCGGCGAAGGCAGAAGCCTTGGAGCCCGAGATCAAGAGCACGCCGAAATAGACGACCAGCGGTGCCAGCACCGGCAGCAGCGAAGGAACGATCATTTCCTTGATCGCCGCCTTGGTGAGCAGATCGACAGCACGGGCATAGTTGGGCTTCGAAGTGCCCTTCATGATGCCTGGATCCTCGCGGAACTGCTTGCGCACTTCCTCGACGATCGAGCCTGCCGCACGCCCGACGGCGGTCATTGCGATGCCGCCGAATAGGTAAGGGATCATGCCGCCGAAGATCAGGCCGGCGACGACATAGGGGTTGGAGAGGTCGAACGACACCGTGCCCATGTCAGCAAAGTACGGGAACTGCGTCGGGTTCGCCGCAAAGTACTGCAGGTCATAGCTATAGGCCGCAAACAGCACCAGCGCACCGAGGCCCGCCGAGCCGATGGCATAGCCCTTGGTCACAGCCTTGGTCGTGTTGCCGACAGCGTCGAGCGCGTCGGTCGAATGACGCACTTCCTTGGGCAGGCCGGCCATTTCGGCAATGCCGCCGGCATTGTCGGTGACCGGGCCGAAGGCATCGAGGGCCACGATCATGCCGGCAAGTCCCAGCATGGTGGTCACAGCGATTGCCGTTCCGAACAGGCCCGCTAGCTGGAAGGTCGAGATGATGCCGCCGACGATGACGATCGCCGGAAGAGCGGTCGATTCGAGCGACACGGCCAGACCTTGGATGACGTTGGTGCCGTGGCCGGTGACCGAAGCCTGGGCGATCGAATTGACCGGGCGCTTGTTGGTGCCGGTGTAGTATTCGGTGATGACGACGATGAGCCCGGTCACCACGAGGCCGATGAGGCCGCAGATGAACAGGTTCTTGCCTGTGATCAGCACGCCACCCCCGGTGCCGATCTCACCCCAGCCAACGGTCAGCGACGTTGCCGCGCCGAGGCCGATGATGGACAACAGGCCGGTGACGATCAGGCCCTTGTAGAGCGCGCCCATGATCGAGCCATTGGCGCCGAGCTTGACGAAAAACGTGCCGACGATCGAGGTGATGATGCAGGCACCGCAGATGGCGAGCGGGTAGAGCATCACGTTGGACAAGATTTCAGTGCCGCCAAAGAAGATCGCGCCGAGAACCATGGTGGCGACGACCGTCACGGCATAGGTCTCAAACAGGTCGGCAGCCATGCCGGCGCAGTCGCCGACATTGTCGCCAACGTTGTCGGCGATTGTGGCAGGGTTGCGTGGATCGTCTTCGGGAATACCGGCTTCGACCTTGCCGACGAGATCGCCGCCGACATCCGCACCCTTGGTAAAGATGCCGCCGCCGAGACGGGCGAAGATCGAAATCAGCGAGGCGCCGAAGCCGAGAGCTACCAGCGAGTCGATGACGATGCGGTCAGCAGGCGCATGCCCCATGGGCCCGGTCAGGATGAGGTAGTAGACGGAGACGCCAAGCAAAGCGAGGCCAGCCACCAGCATGCCGGTGATAGCGCCCGACTTGAAGGCGATGTCGAGGCCGGCGGCGAGACTGTTGGAGGCGGCCTGTGCGGTGCGCACATTGGCCCGGACCGAAACATGCATGCCGATGAAGCCGGCTGCCCCCGAAAGCACTGCACCAATCAAAAAGCCGATCGCCGCGGTTGCGGAAAGCAGCCACCAAGCGAGCAGGAACACAACGACGCCGACGATGGCGATGGTGGTGTATTGGCGGGCCAGATATGCCTGCGCACCTTCTCGGATGGCGGCGGAGATTTCCTGCATGCGCGCATTGCCCTGGTCGGATGCAAGCACCGACTGCGTCGCCCATATGGCGTAAAGGACAGATAGCAGGCCGCAGGCGATGACGACGTAAAGCATTGTCATTGCCAATTCTCTTCCCTGATTGTGCCCGGAATTCCCCTCCCCGGGCGAGTGAATGAGGCAGGCAAGCCTTGGTGCGGCTTCCCGCTCCCGCCAACCATCCGAAACAGGGCAGCGAACGTCAAGATATCGCTAAGCTTTTGTCCCGGCTTTCGCCGCGCTGCTTCGAACGGTCAAACGCAATTCAAACAACTTCAGGCCAGCTCGCGATCGGGCTGATTGACGTAGATCAGCACCGCCAGCATCGTCATGTAAAACTTGAATGCCGCCTCCTGCCCGTTCCAGGTGCTCGACTGCCACATGCCGAACCATTCGCCGCCGATGACCATGAAGCCGAAAAACCAGACGAGAAACCCCATCGTCACGGCAATCGGAACGAAGCTCTTGGCATTGTTGAATTGTTGGGCGGAGCCGTATTYTGCCTGCCAGAGCTTCCAAGCGGCGATGACGAAAAGCAGGCAGGTCAGCGCCTCGCCAAATATGATCAGCCAGTAACCGATGCTCCATAGCGTCGGGTTGGTGATCGCCCGGTACATGATGGCATTGCCCGGGAAAGTGGTGTCCATGCTCAAGACATGCTGGACGAAGGCGAAATTGGAGCCGTAGTCGGTGATATTGCCGAACGCCACAAGAAAGGCGAAAGCTGCAAGACAAAGACACATCACGATCTTAGAGAGACGCCATACCATGGCAAGAACTCCTTCAAATGACGGACCGGGGCATCAGCCAGATCAATCACCGAGTCTCAGCGGCAGYGCAACAGGCCAGAAGGTCGATGTCGTGCTGACAGGTTCGGCCAGGGTGTATGCCGCGAAGGCGGGCCTGGACGGTACACTCGGGGTACTCAAGCTTTCTGTGGAATGCCAAACGGGCGACGTGATTTCGCTTTCGGTGAGCGGCAACAACCACGATTTTGCAGTGCTGCGCCGCCGCTGGATCATCGAAGGCAACAAAAG
>NZ_JBFUKO010000451.1:0-4529 GCF_056400805.1 Aminobacter sp. P4_H6_2 | reverse complement strand
ACATTCCACCGGCAAGCCGTCGAGGCTCATCAGCCGCCAGCTGAACTGGCTGCGGCCTGACAGGGAATTGGCAATCCGCAGCGGGTCGATCAACGACGATAGGCACAGTTGCGAGAAACCGGGCAGCACAAGCACCAGGAATTCGGCTGGCGAAGCTGAGCCGACCGGCTTGGGCAAGCTGCCTGGCAATGCCTTCGCACCGGGCCAGCAGGTCTCGACGTTGAAGTCCGCGTGCTTGTTCGGTGCGTTCATGTGCCCTCCCCGACCCCGATCTTCAACCAGAGCCGATTGCCTCAAACGAGACAGCAGGATCACAAATTGGCAATAAATCACACAAAATGCAACATGATAAAATATGCCGACAGCTGCTTTTGTTGCGCTGAGGTTCAACCTTCGGCGGCGGCGGTTGGCTGCACCATGCTCATCAGCCAATCGCGGAAGGCGATGACTTTTGGCGTTTTCGCCTTCTGCGGCGTGGTCAAGAACCAGTAGGAGCCGGCACCGCGAAGGCGCTGCTTGAAGGGAGCGACGAGCAGGCCCGCGGCGAGTTCGCGCTCGATCAGGGCGGTCCTGCCGAGCAGCACGCCCTTGCCTTCGATCGCAGCACGGATCGCCATGATCGATTGGTCGAAAAACGAGCCGGCGGAGGTGTCGACGCCGCTCACGCCTGCATGTGCCAGCCAGCTGTCCCAGTCCTCGTCATAGCCTGGCACATGCAGCAGATCCCCGGCTTGCAGGTCGTCAGGCGATGTGAGACCGGCGGCATATTTCGGCGCACAGACGGGAAAGGTCTCGTCGCGCAGCAACAGCGTCGCCTGGCGCTTGGGCCAGTTGCCCCAGCCGAACTCGATCGCGGCGTCGACCTTGCCTTCGCCGTGGTCGAGCGCGGTCAGCCTCAGATCGATGGTCGGATGCTGGGCGCGGAACAAGTCGAGCCGTGGTGCGATCCATTGGCTGGCAAAAGAGGTTGGTACATGCACGACCAGCATTTCACGCATACCGCGCCCGGCAAGCTTAGCGGTTGCCTCGTCGATCATCTGGAAGGCGCGGCCGAGATCTTCGGCATAGCGACGGCCACGGTCGGTGAGCCTCACGCCGTTGGCATGGCGGTCGAACAGCTCCTTACCGAGGCGCAGTTCCAGTGCCCGGATGTGTTGTGAGATCGCCGAAGGGGTGACGTTCAACTCGCTGGCGGCGCCAGCAAAGCTTCCAAGCCGAGCAGCAGCTTCAAATGCCCGGAGCCAGTTCAGCGGGGGTCGGGCAGTCGTCATGGTACCATTAGTTTTTCTTAGTATGCCCCTAAGGTAATCGCGTTTGCCGACCCAGACAAGAACAATTCTAATCTGCCTCAAACAAGCACTGGGAGGCGCTGCGATGAATGTTCACTGGCTCAACGGCTATCGGCCCGGTCACGGCCTGCCGCGCGACTTCTACACCAATGCTGAGATCTTCGCCGAGGAGCAGGAGCGGATTTTCCGCAACAACTGGTTCTTCGCCGGACATTCCATCGAGCTGCCCAAGTCGGGCGACTACATGACGCTGAATGTCGGCGGAGCCCCGGTGGTGATGGTGCGCGACCGCGACGGCAAGGTGCATGCGCACCACAATGTCTGCCGCCATCGCGGCTCCATCATCTGCACCAAGGAAACGGGCAAGGCGACGAGGCTGGTTTGCCCCTATCACTCATGGTCTTATGCCCATGACGGCACGCTGATCGGCGCACCGATGATGGGCGAGGATTTCGACAAGGCCGAACATGGTCTTAAGCKCGTCCATGCCGAGGAATTCGACGGGCTGATCTTCGTCAACCTGTCCGACACGCCCTCCCCGTTCCACGAGCTGCGCGACCACCTCTCGCCGATCCTGAAATCGCAAGGCATGAACCGCGCCAAGATCGCGCTGATCCGCGACTACGAGCTCGACGTGAACTGGAAGATCGTCGTCGAAAACAACCGTGAATGCTATCACTGCGAGGCCAATCATCACGGTTATGTCTCGGTGCAGTACGATACCGAAAACGACAATCCGGACCTTAAGGACGAGATATCGGAGCGCCTGGCCGACTGCGCCATCCGCTGGGAAAAGGCCGGGCTCGATACCGCCCGCGTCAATACTTCGTCCGATTATACGGCCGAATGGTTCCGCGCCAACCGCACGCCGGTGCGCAAGGGCATGGTCACCGAAAGTCCCGACGGTCAGCTGGTGTGCAACGTGCTGATGGCCGGCTTCTCCGATCCCGACATGGGCACGGCGCGCGCCAACACCAACATCAACTTCTGGTGCCACGCCAATTCCGACTATGCCCATACGGTGCGCATCACCCCGGTTTCGCCAACCAAAACCATCGTGCGCGGCTATTGGCTGGTCGACGAGACCGCCGTCGAAGGACGAGACTACAACCCTGAAAAGGTCGCGGCCTTCCATGACGAGGTGATGTCGGAAGACTGGGAGATCTGCCGGCGCCAGTGGATTGGGGTGACCTCGCCCGGATTCCAGCCCGGCCCCTACTCGCCGCTGAAGGAGCAGAACGTCGACCGCTACGTCAGGTGGTACGCCCGCCAGATGGGCGCCTGATCCTCCCAAGACAAGGCCACATCATGCTCTCCAGGCCGGAAATCCTGCTGCAGATTGCAGAAATCAGGGCGCTCACCGCAAGGGTCTCGGCCTATCGGCTGGTCTCGCCCCATAGTGAGCGCCTGCCGGCCTGGGAAGCTGGCGCGCATCTCAACTTCCGCCTGCCGAGCGGCCGTGCCAGATGCTACTCGCTATGCGGCGACCCCGCGCAGACGTCCGAATACTGGATCGCCGTGCAGCGCGAGGAGCAGGGCGAAGGCGGTTCGCTGGAGGTGGCGGAAGCCTTTTCGCGCGGCGTTGTGGTTCGCGCCGATCCGCCGCGCAACGGGTTTCCTCTCGCCGCGGATGCGCGGCACCATATCCTCATTGCCGGCGGCATCGGCATCACGCCTGTTATCGCGATGATCCATCATCTCAAGGCCGCCAAGGCGAGTTTTTTCACCCATTTCTGCGCTCGCTCCATGGAAGAAGCGGCGTTCGGCGAATTCATTGTCGATGAGGTCAAGGCCGGTCGCGCGGCCTTGCATCACGACGGCAATGACCCGGCAAAGCGCCCTGACATGGCGGCACTCGTCGGTAAGGCGGCGGACGGCGTGCATGCCTATGCCTGCGGCCCGGCAGGCTTCCTCAAGGCTTTCGCCAAGGCGACCGAAAACTGGCCACGCGAACAGGTGCATGTCGAAAGCTTCGCGCCTGAGGAAAAGATTGAGGCGGGCGACCGGTCCTTCCAGGTGAAGATCGCCTCGAGCGGTGCGGTCATCGACGTGCCCAAAGACAAGTCGCTGCTCGCGGCCCTGACAGCGGCCGGCCACCGCATCGAGACGAGCTGCCGGCAAGGCATCTGCGGCTCCTGCATGGTCGGTTACCTCGAGGGCGAGCCTGACCACCGCGACACCGCACTCACCCAAGACGAACGACGCGAATTCCTCACCGTCTGCTGTTCGCGCGCCAATTCACCACTGCTTGTTCTCGACCTCTGATGAAATTGCCGGCGAACACCGGCTGAGCAATCCTGAAATCTCCTCGCAGCCGCAAGCCCACCTTGGAAAGTCAAAGCATGTCCAGCAAAGTCCCCTCGCACGCCCGCATCGTCATTGTCGGCGGCGGCGCCCTTGGCACCTCCATCGCCTATCACCTGGCCAAGATGGGTGAAAAGGACGTCCTGCTGCTTGAGAAGAACGTGCTGACAGCGGGCTCCACCTGGCATGCCGCCGGACTGATGGGGCAGCTGCGCAGCAAGGTGAACCTGACGCGCCTGATGCAATACAGCGCCGATCTTTGCGCTAAGATCGGGGCTGAGACCGGCCAGGATGTCGGCTGGAAGAATGTCGGTAGCCTGCGCCTTGCCGCCTCCGACGCGCGCTGGGAAGAGCTGAAGCGCGCCCATACCGCTGCCAAGAGCTACGGCTTCGACATGGAGCTGGTTGGACCCGACGAGGTCAAGAAACTGTTCCCGCTGGTCGACACCAAGGACCTGCGCGGCGCGACCTGGATCGCCTCGGACGGCCATGTCGATCCCTATTCGCTGACCCACGCCTACGCCAAGGGCGCGCGCAATGGGGGCGTGCGCATCGTCGAGGGCGTGACGGTTACCGGCTTCACCATCAAGGATCGCCGCATCACCGGCGTAAAAACCGCAGAGGGCGAGATCGGCTGCGAGATCGTCGTCAACGCGGCCGGGCTGTGGGCGCGCCAGCTTGGTGAACTCGCCGGCATCGACCTACCGATCACCGTTGTCGAGCACGAATATTTCGTCACCGAGAAATCATCAATGGTGCCCGACGACCTGCCGACCCTGCGCGACCCCGATGCCAATTTCTACGTCAAGCCGGAGCCGGGCGCGATGGCGATCGGCGGCTGGGAAAAGGAAACCCGCGCCGCCTATGGTCTCGGCAAGCTGCCGATGAGCTTTGGCCAGGAGCTGTTCCCCGATGATCTCGAGCGCATGTCGGAGG